>JAVVFE010000383.1:0-3157 GCA_032251175.1 Thermohalobaculum sp. | reverse complement strand
TGGCAGGCAGTGATCGGGCTGGTCATCGCCACGGCGGCGATGCGGCTGCGCGGCCGGCGGCTGCCGCTGGCGCGCGGGCATCTGGCGTTCTATGCGGTCTGCGGGCTGCTGGGCACGGCGCTGCCCGCCTCGCTGAGCTACGAGGGGATCAGGCACCTGCCGGTGGGCGTGCAGTCGATCGTGCTGTCGACCGTGCCGATGCTGACGCTGGTGCTGGCGCTGCCGCTGCGGCTCGAGCGGGCCGAGCCGGCGCGGCTGGCGGGGCTGGGGCTGGGGCTCGCGGCGGTCCTTTTGTTGGTCGGCCCCGAGGCGAGCCTGCCCGACCCGGCGCAGGCCGCCTGGGTGGTCCTGCCGGCGCTGGTCGCGCTGTCCTATTCGGCCGAGAACGTGGTGATCGCACGCTGGATGCCGCGGGCGCTCGACCCGGTGCAGACGATGTGCGGGCTGTTGTGGGCGGCGGCGATCATGGTGGCGCCGGTGATGCTGGCGGCGGGGGCGGTGCCGGACCTGACGGGCTTTGGCTGGCGCGAGGCGGCGCTGCTGGCCTCGGCGGTGCTCAATGTCGGCTGCTACCTCGGCTTCGTCTGGCTGATCGCGCATGGCGGCGCGGTGTTCGCGTCGCAGACCGCCTATGTCGTGACCGGGTCGGGCGTCGCGCTGGGCATGGTGGTGCTGGGCGAGCGCCATTCGGGCTGGGTGTGGGCGGCGCTGGTGCTGCTGTTCGCGGGGCTCGCGCTGGTCAGGCCGCGGCGGAGGGTCTGACCGAGGCGGTGACGTAGTTGACCGAGAGATCGCGCTCCGAGACGCGCCAGGTCCAGGTGACCGGGTTGAACTGGAAGCCCTTGCGGTCGACCGGCACGAGGCCCGCGGCGGAAATCATGGCGAACAGCTCGTCCGGCGTGATGAACTTGCGCCAGTCATGCGTGCCGCGCGGCAGCCAGCGCATGATCTGCTCGGCGCCCACGATCGCCATCAGGTAGCTTTTCGGGTTCCGGTTGAGGGTCGAGCAGATCATGATGCCGCCCGGGCGCACCAGCGCCGCGCAGGCGTTCAGATATGCCTGCGGGTCGGGGACGTGCTCGACCACCTCCATGTTAAGGACCACGTCGAAGCTCTCGCCCGCGGCGACCAGGGCCTCGGCGGTCGCGACGCGGTAGTCGATCTCGAGCCCCATGCGCTGGGCGTGGATGCGCGCCACGGGGATGTTGCGCTCGGCCGGGTCGACGCCGGTGACGCTGGCGCCGAGGCGGGCCATCGGCTCGGACAGGAGCCCCCCGCCGCAGCCGATGTCGAGCAGCCGCAGCCCCTCGAACGGGCGGCGCGCGGCCGGGTCGCGGCCATGGGTGAGGGCGATCTGCTCGACCGCATAGCCCAGCCGGCAAGGGTTCAGCATGTGCAGCGGGCGGAACTTGCCGGCCGGGTCCCACCACTCGTCCGCCATCGCCTCGAACTTGGCGATCTCGGCCGGGTCGACCTGTGCGGAGGCGGTCATGGCGCATGCTCCCTTTTCGGCTTGCCTTGCGAGGGGTCACGGGCTGACATAGGGCAAAGCCGCGGGCTCCGCCATGGGGCCGCGCGCCTCGCGTCCCATCGTCACGCCTGAGAGAGAGCGGCCCGCGTGAACATCCGGCAACGAACGCCCGACGAGACCCGGCTGCACCCGCCGGTCGAGCCGCACACGCGCTTTCACCTCGACGTGGGCTGCGGGCACGAGATCCATGTCGAGATTTCGGGCCGCCGGCAGGGGCCGGCCGTGGTCGTGCTGCATGGTGGGCCCGGTGCGGGGTCGAGCCCGTTCATGCGCCGCTTCTTCGACCCCGAACGCTGGCGGATCGTGATGTTCGACCAGCGCGGCGCCGGGCAGTCGCGCCCGCAGGGCTGCATCGAGGCGAACACCACCTGGGACCTGGTCGAGGACATCGAGCGGATCCGGGCGCATCTGGGCATCGAGAGCTGGCTGGCCTTCGGCGGCTCGTGGGGCGCGACGCTGGCGCTGCTGTATGCGCAGGCGCATCCCGGGCGGGTGACCGGGCTGGTGCTGCGCGGCGTCTTCACGCTGACCAGGGCCGAGCTCGACTGGTTCTATGGCGGGGGTGCGGGGCGCTTCTTCCCCGAGGCCTGGACCGATTTCATCCAGCCGATCCCCGAGGCAGAGCGCGGCGACCTGATCGGCGCCTATCACCGCCGCCTGACCGCCGACAGCGAGGCCGAGCAGGTCCGCTTCGCCCGGCCCTGGGTGCGGTGGGAGAGCGCGACCGCAGCGTTGAGGCCGGCGGGCTCGGGCTTTGTCGACGGCGCCTATGCGCGCGCCTTCGCCCGGATCGAGTGTCATTACTTCCGGCATGGCGGCTGGCTGGACGACGACGGCCAGATCCTGGCGCGGATGGGGCGCATTGCGCATCTGCCGGGGGTGATCGTGCAGGGGCGCTACGACATGATCTGCCCCCCCGCCACCGCGGTCGGCCTGGCGCGCGCCTGGCCGGGGGTCGCGCTGCGGATGGTGGACGATGCGGGCCATGCGCTGTCCGAACCGGGCATCACCGCCGAACTGCTGCGCGCCACCGACCGGTTCGCCTGAGAGACGGTTCGCCTGAGGGGACGGTTTGCCTGAAGGGGCGGTACGCCTAAGGGACGGTGCGCCTGAGGGGCGAGGCGCGCACGCGCGCATGCGCCCGGGTGCAGGATCCGGGCGCATGCGGGGACTTGCTGCCCGGGCTGGGGCGCGGGGATCGCGCCGGGATGATCGTGCGCGGTCCAGCAGGCCCCGTGCGGGAGCGGCGATGACACGGCCGGAAATCCGGGCGCGGGGGAGCGCGCGGGCTTCATCCCGGGCGGTCGGGGCGATCTGACCAGGGCGCAGCGCCGGTGTCGCCTGCGCCCGGGCGTCCGGCCGGTGGTGGGTGTCGCCGGTGCCGGGCACGGGCTCAGAGGAAGGCGAAGGCATCGGGGCTGTCCCATGGCATCGTGCCGCCGGGGGCGTGGTCCGCATCGACGGCGCCGGCGACGGACGCGGCATCGCCGGAGCCGGTCTCGCGGTCCGGCAGCGTGTCCCAGAGCGCAGCGCGGGCCAGGACCGTGTCGGGCACGCCGCCCGTGCCGCTGACGGCGCGGCGGGCGGACAGGAACAGGAAGCTGTCATGGTGGAACCAGGGGGATC
>JAVVFE010000382.1:0-3174 GCA_032251175.1 Thermohalobaculum sp. | reverse complement strand
CTGTTTCTTCCGGGCGCCACCGCGCCCAATGCCCGCCGCCCACGGGCAAGGTCTTGCAAATGGCTATCGTATCGCAGTCCGCAAGCCAGCGCACCGGGGCCTCGCGCGAACGTGGCCCCCTGTTACATCGCGCCGTCGCCCCCGCGGCACCGACACCATTCCCCGCCCGAAGCGTAGTCGGGGCTTGCTGCGGCGCGCAAGATGCTGCAAGGCTTCGTCAGGATCCCGATGGCGGGGGATAATGATGACCGGCTTTGGCTCCCGGCCCCAGGGGTCGCCCGCGCCGCGGATACTGCTCTACAGTCATGACACCTTCGGGCTCGGCCACCTGCGCCGCTCGCGGACCATCGCCAGCGCGCTGGTCGAGGCCGAGGTTGCGTCGTCGGCGCTGATCGTGACCGGCTCGCCGATCGCCGGGCGCTTCGACTTTCCCCAGCGGGTCGACCATGTCCGCGTGCCCGGCGTGGTCAAGCTGGCCGACGGCAGCTACACCTCGTCCTCGCTCGCCATCGACATCGACCACATGACCCGCCTGCGCGGCGCGATCATCGAGGCGGCGGCGCGCGAATTCGTGCCCGACCTGCTGATCGTCGACAAGGAGCCCTGGGGTTTCCGCAGCGAGCTTGCCTCGACGCTCGAGATGCTGCGCGCCCGCGGCACACGCATCGTGCTGGGCCTGCGCGACGTGCTCGACGACGAGGACCTGCTGGCCGCGGAATGGGAACGCAAGGGCGCGCTGCAGGCGATCGAGCGGTTCTACGACGAAATCTGGATCTACGGCATGCCGCAGGTCTGCCGCCCGCTCGACGGGCTGGGCCTGTCGGCGCGGATGCGCAAGCGGATCGTCTACACCGGCTACCTGCGGCGCGAGGTCTCGGAATGGCCGGCCGAACCCGACGGCGAGGTGCCCGAGCAGCCCTACCTGCTGGTCACCACCGGCGGCGGCGGCGACGGGCGCGATCTCGTCGACTGGGTGATCCGCGCCTACGAGGCGGACCGCGGCCTCGATCTGCCCGCCCTGATCGTCTACGGCCCCTTCATGAAGGCCGCCGACCGCGCCGAGTTCGACACGCGCATCGCCCGGCTGGGCGAGCGGGTGACGGCGATGGCCTTCCATGCCCGGCTCGAACGGCTGCTGGCGAACGCCGCCGGAGTGGTGGCGATGGGCGGCTACAACACGTTCTGCGAGATCCTGTCGATGGACAAGCCCGCGATCATCGCACCGCGCACCCGGCCGCGGCGCGAGCAGTTGATCCGCGCGCGCGCCGCCGAACGGCTCGGCCTGCTGCGGATGCTGACGCCCGAGCGCGACGGCGCCGAGGCGATGACCATGGCGCGCGCGATCCGGGCGCTTGCCGACCAGCCGCCGCCCTCCTCGGTGCGCATTCCGGGGTTCTTCGCCGGGCTCGAGACCATCGTGCTGCGCGCCCGGGGCGACGTGGCGCATCTCGTTCCGGCCAACGGGTAGGGCGGCGTGGCGGCGTCCCTGGCGGTGGTGCTGAAGGGCTATCCGCGCCTGTCCGAGACCTTCATCGCGCAGGAACTCGCAGCCCTTCAGGCGCGCGGACACGAATTCGAGATCTGGTCGCTGCGCCAGCCCTATGACGACCGCATCCACCCGATCCACGAACAGATCCGCGCGCGCCGGCGCTACTTGCCGGAATACCTGTGGCGCGAGCCGCTGCGCGTGCTGCGCTCGGTCGCCCTCGTGGCCGGGCGGCGGGGGTTCTGGCAGGCGCTCCGGCTGTGGCTGCGCGACCTCGCGCGCGACCCGACCGCCAACCGGGTGCGCCGGTTCGGCCAGGCCTGCGTGCTGGCCGCCGAACTGCCGCGGGCCACGCGATTCATCTATGCGCATTTCCTGCACACGCCCGCCTCGGTCGCACGCTACGCCGCCCTGATGCGGGGCATCGGCTGGGGCTTCTCGGCCCATGCGCGCGATATCTGGACGATCCCCGACTGGGAGAAGCGCGAGAAGATCGACGCCGCCCGCTTCGGCCTCACCTGCACCCGCGCCGGCGCCGAGACCCTGTCGGCGCTCGACCCGTCGGGGGCCAAGATCGGCCTGGTCTATCACGGCCTCGACCTCGGCCGCTTTCCGCCGCCGCCCGACATCCGCCCGCGCGGCAACCGCTTCTCGCTGCTCTCGGTCGGGCGGCTGGTCGAGAAGAAGGGCTATGGCGACCTGATCGCGGCGCTCGCCGCGCTGCCGGCGGGTTTCGACTGGCACCTCGTCCATATCGGCGGCGGCGCGCTCGAGCGCGACCTGCGCGCGCGGGCCCGGGCCGCCGGCATCGACGCGCGCATCGAGTGGCGCGGCAAGCGCGACCAGACCGAGGTGATCGAGGCGATGCGCCGCGCCGACCTGTTCGTGCTGCCCTCGAAGATCGCCGGCGATGGCGACCGCGACGGGCTTCCCAACGTGCTGATGGAGGCGGCGAGCCAAAAGCTCCCGATCCTGTCGACCGCCATCGCGGCGATCCCCGAATTCGTCGAGAACGGCGTGCATGGCCGCCTGGTCGAGCCCGGCCACCCCGCGGCGCTGTCGGCCGCGATCGTCGCGCTGGCGGCCGACCCGCATCTGCGCCGCCGCCTCGCCGAGCGGGCCTATCAGCGCCTGGTCGCCGATTTCGGCATGGAGGCGGGCATCGCGCGCATCGACCGCGAACTGCGCGCGGCCCTCGCCGGGGCATGAGCGCGACCACCGGCCCGGCGCCGCGCGTGGCCTTTCACGCGCCGATGAAGCCGCCCGACCACCCCACCCCCTCGGGCGACCGGCAGATCGCCCGTCTCACCATCCGCGCACTCGAACTGGCGGGGTTCGCGGTCAGCCAGCCCAGCCGTCTGCGCAGCCTCGAGATGGCAGGGGACGCGGCTGCGCAGGCGCGGCTGCGCGCCGCGGCCGCGGCCGAGATCGCGCGCCTGGGCGCCGCCCCCGCCCCGCCGCCGCACCTGTGGTTCACCTATCACTGCTACTGGAAGGCCCCCGATCTGATCGGCCCCGCGCTCGCGCGCCGCTGGGGCATTCCTTATGTGATCTCGGAACCCTCGCTCGCGCCGCGCCGCCTCGCAGGCCCCTGGGCCGGCTTCGCCGCGTCGGCGGCCGACGCGATCGCATCGGCCGTCACGGCCGGCCCCCGAGGGGGATCGGCCGGCCCGCCAGCGGCGGTGCCT
>JAVVFE010000381.1:0-3182 GCA_032251175.1 Thermohalobaculum sp. | reverse complement strand
GCCTCGGCGAGAAGATGGACGCGCTCGAGGAGTTCCACCCCGAACGCGTCGCCGGCCGCATCCTCGGCATGGGCGATATCGTCAGCCTGGTCGAGAAGGCGCAGGAGCAGATCGAGGCCGCCGAGGCCGAGCGCATGATGAAGCGGTTCCAGAAGGGCCGCTTCGACATGAACGACATGAAGTCCCAGCTCGAGCAGATGCTCAAGCTCGGCGGCATGCAGGGCATCATGGGCATGCTGCCGGGCATGGGCAAGCTGTCGAAGCAGCTCGACGAGGCAGGCTTCGACGACCGCGTCATCCGCCGCCAGATCGCCATCATCCAGTCGATGACCAAGGCCGAGCGCAAGACCCCCGACCTGATGCAGGCCAGCCGCAAGAAGCGCGTCGCCGCCGGTTGCGGGCTCGAGGTGCAGGACGTCAACAAGCTCATCAAGATGCACCGCCAGATGGCCGACATGATGAAGAAGATGGGCCAGATGGGGAAGAAGGGCCTGATGCGCGGCGCCCTCTCGCAGATGTTCGGCAAGGGCGGCGTGCCCCCCGGCGCCGGCGGCGCCCCTGGCGCGGGCGCGGCGCTGCCGCCAGGCTTCCCCGGCCTGGGCCGGGGTCCGGCGCTGCCGCCGGGTCTCGGCGGCCTCTCGGGCTTTGGCAAGAAGAAATGATCCCGACGCTCCACACCGCGCGCCTGACGCTGCGCCCCCCGCGCATCGAGGACTTTGCGCCCTATGCGGCGTTCTACGCCTCCGACCGCTCGGTCTGGGAGGATGGGCCGTTCGACCGCCCGCGCGCCTGGCGCGACTTCGCGGCAAGCGCGGGCCTGTGGGCGCTGCGCGGCTTCGGCGCCTGGTCGGTCGAGGACCGCGCGACCGGCGCCTATCTGGGCGAGGTCGGCCTGTTCCAGCCGATCCACTACCCCGAACCCGAACTGGGCTGGATGGTGGTGCCCCAGGCCGAGGGCCGCGGCATCGCCTTCGAGGCCGCGCTGGCCGCCCGCGACTGGGCCTGGCGCGCGCGCGGTCTCGGCCCGCTGGTCAACTACATCGACCCCGGCAATGTCCGCTCGATCCGCCTGGCCGAACGGCTCGGCGGGGTGCGCGACACCGCCGCCCCGCTGCCCGAGGGCGAGGCCTGCATCGCCTACCGCCAGCCCCTTCCCGAACCGAGCGAGGAGCGCGCCCATGGCTGACAGCCGCCCCGAAGCCGACGACGCCGCCCGCGCCGAGGAGATCCTCGCCGACCTGCGCCACTCGATCGACAACCTCGACGCCATCCTCGTCCACACCCTGGCCGAGCGGTTCAAGTGCACGCAGGAGGTCGGGCGCCTGAAGGCGACATTCGGCCTGCCCGCGGCCGACCCCGCGCGCGAGCAGCGCCAGATCGCCCGGCTCGAAAGACTCGCGCACGAGGCCGGGCTCGACCCGGTATTCGCCAAGAAGTTCCTGCGGTTCATCGTCGACGAGGTGATCCGCCACCACCAGCAGATGCAGGACTGACCGGCCCCGCGGGGCCATCCACACCATAGACAGGAGAACCACCATGGCCATGAAGATCAGACTCGCCCGGGGCGGCTCGAAGAAGCGCCCCTTCTACCGCATCGTCGCCTCCGACAGCCGCATGCCGCGCGACGGCCGCTTCGTCGAGAAGCTGGGCAGCTACGACCCGCTCCAGCCCAAGGACTCCGAGACCCGCGTGACGCTCGACCTCGCGCGCGTGCAGCACTGGCTCGACCACGGCGCGCAGCCGACCGACCGCGTCGCGCGGATGCTCGAGGCCGCCGGCGCCCGCCCGAAGGCCGAGCGCGCCAACCTCAAGAAGGGCGAGCCCGGCAAGGCCGCGCAGGAGCGTGCGAAGAAGCGCGCCGCGCGCGACGCCGCGGCGGCCACCACCGCCGAAGCCCCGGCCGAGTGACCCCGCGGGCCGGCGCGCACCGCCGCGGCGCCGGACGACGGGGGGCGATGACGGGACGCGCGCGCATCAGCCGGCCGTGCAGGTTCGCCGCCGGCCCGATGCGCGACGCCGCCATTGGGCTCCGGACCCGATCCGGGGCCTCCCGCCACGCCGCCATCGGGCCCCGGACCTGATCCGGGGCCTCCCACCCCCGCCAGGCCCCGGGCCAGATCCGGGGCCCCGGCGGGACAAGGCTCGACCCTCCACCGGGCCAGGCGCCCCCGCCAGGCCCCGGAGCCGATCCGGGGCCCCGACGGGCAAGGCACCGCCCGAAGAACGAGGCCACACGCGCATGAGCCGCACGGCACACAGCGATGACCTGATCTGCGTCGGCGCCATCGCCGGCGCCTTCGGCGTGCGCGGCGAGGCGCGCGTCAAATCCTTCTGCGCCGACCCCGCCGCGATCGCCGACTACGCGCCCCTCTTCACCGAGGACGGGCGCGAGGTCGGCCTGCGCATCACCCGCCCGCTCAGCGGCGCCTTCGCCGCGCGCCTCACCATCGCCGCGACCCGCGAGGCGGCCGAGGCGCTGAAGGGCACCCGCCTCTATGCCCGGCGCGACCGCCTCCCCAGTCTGCCCAACGACGAATTCTACCACACCGACCTGATCGGCCTCGCCGTGCTCGACACCGGCGGCGCGGAACTCGGCCGGGTGCGGGCGATCCACGACTTCGGCGCGGGCGACATCCTCGAGATCGACCGCCCCGGCGCCAAGCCGGTGATGCTGCCCTTCACCCGCGCCGCGGTGCCCACCGTGGACCTTGCGGCCGGGCGCATCATCGCCGACCCTCCGGACGGGGCGCTCGACACCGAGACGCCGCCCGGACCGGAGGACGCCGAATGACCAGCGAGGCCGCACGCGCCGCCCTGACCCAGGCGATCCGCCGCATCCTGATCGAGCACTGGGACCCGCTCGGCCTCGCCGGCACCCCCGGCGCGGCCGACGGCTACACCGATCAGGCGCGCGAGGTGATGGCGCTCCTCTCCGACCCCGAGATCACGGCGGAGCGCATCGCCCACTACCTCGAATGGGCCGAGCGCAACGCGCTCCACCTCCAGCCCCGCGAGGGCGCGGCCCAGGCCGCCGCCACCCGCCTCGCCACCCTCCCCCACCCCGACGCCGACGTGGCCGACGACTGAGCCCGGCACACCCACGCCAGCGCCCGCCCCCCCGCACGTCCCGAAAACCCCGCCCCTCCCCCCGCTGCCCCGGGCTCGCCCCGGGACCTCGCCCC
>JAVVFE010000380.1:0-3183 GCA_032251175.1 Thermohalobaculum sp. | reverse complement strand
ATAGGCGTGGAGATCGCCGATCGTCTCGTAGCGCCGCCCGCCCGCGAGATCCCAGGCCAGCCCCTCGATCAGCGCCTCGGGGATGGCGCGGGGGATGGCGTGGCGCGCCACCGTCTCGGCGAAGGCACGATCGACGGGGTTCGGTTCAGGCGCGCCGGCATAGACCCGGGCCAGCCGCTCGGACAGCCGCGCCACCGCGTCCGCCCGGCCGCCCAGATCGACCGCATCGTCTGCCGCCCGGCAGAACGCATAGAGCGCGTAAGCAGGCTGGCGCACCCGGCGCGGCAGCACCAGCGAGGCCGCGTGGAACGACTTCGAGCCATGCCGGATCATCTCGCGGCAGGCGGCATGATCCGCGGCCGTGGCGCGGGGGGGCTCAGACCAGGCTTTGCGCATCGGGCACCATGTCAGCGACGATCTGCGCCGAGGTCAGCACCCCCGGCACGCCTGCGCCGGGATGCGTGCCGGCGCCCACGAGATAGAGCCGCTCGATCCCCTCGGCCTTGTTGTGCGGGCGGAACCAGGCGGACTGGAACAGCGTCGGTTCCAGGCTGAAGCCCGCGCCCTTCAGCGACAGCAGTTCGTCGTGGAAGTAGTGCGGCGTCACCACGCGCTGGCTCACGACATGGCCGCCCAGCCCCGGCAGCACGGTTTCCTCGAGCCGCGCCTGGATCCGCGCGCGGTAGCCCTCCGCCTGCGCCGCCCAGTCGACGCCGCCGTCGAGATGCGGCACGGGCGAGAGCGCATAGAACGCGTCGCAGCCCGGGGGCGCGAGCGAGGGGTCGGTCGCGGTCGGGCGGTGCAGATAGAGGCTGAAATCCTCGGCAAGCCGCTTGTGGCGGAAGATGTCGTCGAGCAGGCCCTTGTAGCGCGGGCCCAGCACCAGCGTGTGGTGATGCACATCGTCCCACCGCCGGTCGGTGCCGAAATACCAGACGAACAGGCCCATCGAGTAGTCGGCCGCCTCGATCTTGCGGTCGGTCCAGCGCCTGCGATGCTCGGGGCGGATCAGGTGGCGCCAGGTCCAGCCCGCATCGGCGTTCGAGACCACGATGTCGGCCGGGATCTCCTCGCCCGTAGCGAGCCGCACGCCGGTCGCCCGGCCGCGGTTGACGGTGATTTCAGCGACGTCCGCGCCCAGGCGCAGGCGGTTGCCCTGCCCCTCGACCAGCCCCGCCATGCCGGCGATCAGCGCCCCCGTGCCGCCCATCGCGAAATGCACGCCCCAGCGCCGTTCCAGCGCGAGGATCAGCAGGTAAATCGCTGTCGTACCATGCGGATTGCCGCCGATCAGCAGCGGGTGATAGCTGAACGCCATCTGCAGGCGCGGGTCCTTCAGATACAGCTTCACCCCCTGCGCGACCGTCCGGTGCCCGCCGCGTGCGATGATGCCCGGCAACGCCCTGAACATGGTGGCGATGCGCGAGAACTCCGTGGTCCCGAGCTCGAGGAAGCCATACTTGAACTTCTCCTCGGACGCGGCCAGAAGCCGCTCGTAGCCCGCGACATCGCCGGGCGAGAGACGGGCGACCTCGGCGCGCATCTTGCCCGGATCGCCCGAGCAGTCGATGTGGCTGCCGTCGTCGAAGCGGATGCGGTAGAAGGGGTCCATTGCCCGCAGTTCCACGTCATCCGACAGCCGCTTGCCCGCGAGCGCCCACAACTCCTCCAGCAGGTGCGGCAGGGTGATGATCGTGGGACCGGCGTCGAAGATGAAGCCGTCCTGCCGGAACACGCGCGCCCGCCCGCCGGGGGTGTCGAGACGTTCCAGCACCGTCACCCGGTAGCCCCGCGCGCCCAGGCGAATGGCGGCCGCGAGCCCGCCGAAGCCCGAGCCGATCACCACCGCATGGGGGCGCGTGCGCTTCAGCGCGTCGGCGGCGAGCGATCGGTCAATGGCTGTCATCTGCGTCCTCTCGTGCTTCGGTTTGCCGATCCCCCGGCCCCCGCAGGGGCTGCTCAGAGGTCGGGTTTCCCATCAATTCCAGGGGCTTCGGCTGCCTCGACGATCAACCCCAGCGCGCGCGCCGGGTCTTCCTCATGCGCCAGATGCCCTAGCCCCGGCAGCGTCACGACCCGGGCGCCCGGCACCCGCGCGGCGATCTCGGCGGCCTCGGCGGGGCTCACGGCGCGGTCGTCGGCTCCCACCACCAGCGTCAGCGGCAGGCCCAGGCGCGGCAGGTCGGCGACCAGCGGCACCAGGTCCCAGCTTGCCATCATCCGCAGCGCCGCCGCGACATGCCCGGGTGCCCGGATCAGACGGCGGTAGAGCGCGAGGCCCTGCGCATCCAGCCGCGAGCCGGTGCCAACGATCAGCCGCTCGATCGAGGCCGGGTCGGTCACCGCGCCCAGCGCAAAGAAGCGCGGCGCGATGGGGTTGAGCACCAGAAGCCGCGCGAGCGGCGGAAAGACCTGCCCCGCCATGCCCTTGAACGGCAGGAAAGCGCCGTTGAACGCGACGATGGCGCGCGGCGCGATGCGCGCATCAAGCACCATCCGGCACAGGACCGCCGCCCCCGCGGAATGCCCCACCGCCAGCGCAGGCGAAGCCCCCAGCGCGCCCATCAGCTCGCCCAGCAGCCGCGACATGCCGGGCAGCGACAGCCCGCCCACCGGCGGCGTCTGCGTGAAGCCATGCCCCGGCAGGTCGGGCACGACCACCCGGAAGCGGCGCGACAGCGGCACGAACAGGTCGCGCCAACTCATGCCCGCGGCCCCTGTGCCGTGCAGCAGAAGAAGGTCTGGCCCCTCGCCCGCCACCTGAACATGCCACTCGATCCCGCCCGCGCGGATGAAGCGGCTGGCCGCCGCATGGGGCCAGATGGCGCGCTCGCGCCGCCAATCGGGTTTGCCGGGCGAGAAGATCATCGCGCGCCCCTCATCGCACGGGTGCCGCGGCGCGCACCGCATCCGACAGGCGCCGGGCATCGGCGCGCGGCAGGGCCAGATACTGCGCCCCCATCGCCCCCGCGATGGCGCGCGCCTCGGCGCCCGGGCGGGGCGAGGTGTCGATCAGGATCGCGCTCACGCCATCCGCCCGCAGGTGCCGGGCGGCGGCCTGCGCCTCCTCGGCCGCGCGCGCCCGCCCGCCCGCGCCGTCGCGCGCGACATTGGCCTTGCCGTCGGTCAGCAGCACCACCACGGGCGTCTGCCCGCGCCGCCCGACCGCCCCCGCCACCTCGG
>JAVVFE010000379.1:0-3216 GCA_032251175.1 Thermohalobaculum sp. | reverse complement strand
ACCGGCTTCGTCGCGGTCGCGGACCTGCGGGTCTCGGCGCCGATGGTGTCGAACCATGCGCTGGCCATGCTGGTGGTGTTCGCGGCCTTCCTGATCTGCGGCGCCTTCCTGCTGACCACCGCGACGCTGGGCGCGCTGGCCGGCACCGCCCGGGGCGAAAGCCCGGCAGATGCCCCCGCCAGCGCGCCCGCGCCCGCCCCCGCCCGCCCGGTGACGCGCCTGCCCTTCGAGCGCGACGGGCGCACCTTCTTCACCCCCCTCGCCGAGGTGATCGCGATCCAGGCCGAGGGGCGCTACACCCGCCTCCTGCGCGCGGGGGATCAGGTGTTCTGCCCGCTGCCGATCACCCGGCTGGCCGAGGATCTCGACGGCCAGGGCTTCATCCGCACGCATCGCAGCTATCTGGTGAACCTCGCCCATGTCCGCGGCTTCGAGCGGCGCAAGGACCAGGGCGCCTGCCTGTTCGACCCCCAGCTCAGGCTGCCGCCAGTGCCGGTCAGCCGGGCGAACCTGCCGGTCACGATGAAGGCGATCGGCGTCTGACATCGCCATTCGTGCGGCTCAGGCGCATTTCGTGCCGGCGCCGCGCAGGTAACGCGACTGGGAATTGCCTTCGCACCGGCGCACACTATCGACTCTCCCCATAACGAGCACGGCGCCGCCAGCGTCGGCATCAAAGGAGGAGACGACCTTGATCCCGGGAGCCTTCGACTATCACCGCCCGGCCACGCTGGCCGAGGCCACCGGCCTGCTGGCCGCGCATGGCGACGCCGCCCGCGTGCTGGCCGGCGGCCACAGCCTGATCCCGATGATGAAGCTGCGCATGGCCGCGCCCGAGCATCTCATCGACCTCGCCGCCATCGCGGACCTCAAGGGCATCGCGCTGGGCGCCGACATCCGCATCGGCGCAATGGTGACGCAGGCCGAGTTGATCGCCCATGACGGCCTCGCCGCCGCCTGCCCGCTGCTGCGCGAGGCGGCGTTGCAGATCGCCGACCCGCAGGTCCGCAATGTCGGCACCGTTGGCGGCAACGTCGCCAATGGCGACCCCGGCAACGACATGCCCGGGCTGATGCAGTGCCTGGACGCGCGCTACGCCCTGACCGGCCCCGGTGGCAGCCGCGAGGTGGCGGCGCGCGCCTTCTATATCTCGGCCTACGAGACCGCGCGCGCGGATGACGAGATCCTGACCGCGATCCTCATCCCCCACCCCGCGCCCGGCACCGGCTACGCCTACGAGAAGCTCAAGCGCAAGATCGGCGACTACGCCACCGCCGCCGCCGCCGTCACCGTCGGCAAGGGCACGGCGTCGATTGCCATGACCAACCTCGCCGACCGGCCCGTCTGGTCGCAGGCTGCCGGGGCGGCGCTGGCCGCGGGCGACGTGGCGGGGGCGGTCGCGGCGATGCTGGCCGATATCGACCCCTCGGCCGACAACCGCGGCCCGGTCGAATTCAAGCGTCACGTCGCGGGCGTGATCCTGAAACGCGCGATCGAGCGCGCCCGCGCCCGCGCGGCCTGAGGGAGGGTGAAATGGCAAAGATGCACATCAAGATGACCGTCAACGGCCAGGCGGTCGAGGCACTGGCCGAACCCCGCACGCTCCTCATCCACTTCCTGCGCGAGGAGCTGGGCATCACCGGCCCCCATATCGGCTGCGAGACCTCGCATTGCGGCGCCTGCACGGTCGATCTCGACGGCCGCTCGGTCAAGTCCTGCACCCTGTTCGTGGGCCAGGCGCAAGGCGCCCAGATCACGACGGTCGAGGGGCTGGTGAACCCCGACGGCTCGCTCGGCGTGATCCAGGAGATGTTCCGCGAGCACCACGGCCTGCAATGCGGCTTCTGCACGCCGGGCATGATCACCCGCGCCCACCGCCTGTTGCAGGAGAACCCGGCACCCACCGAGGAGGAAGTCCGCTTCGGCATGGCCGGCAATCTCTGCCGCTGCACGGGCTACCAGAACATCGTCAAGGCGATCATGGCCGCCGCAGCCACCCTGCAGGCGCAGAAGGAGGCCGCGGAATGAACGAGATGACCCCCAACCAGACCGAGCGCGCCGAGAAGCTCAAGGGCCTCGGCAGCAGCCGCAAGCGCGTCGAGGACGTGCGCTTCACCCAAGGCAAGGGCAACTATGTCGACGACATCAAGATGCCCGGCATGCTGTTCGGCGACTTCGTGCGCAGCCCTTACGCCCATGCCCGCGTGGTCTCGATCGATGCCACGGCGGCCAAGGCGCTGCCCGGCGTCGTCGCCGTTCTAACCGCGGCCGACCTCGCGCCGCTGGGCCTGCACTGGATGCCGACGCTCGCGGGCGACAAGCAGATGGTGCTGGCCGACGGCAAGGTGCTGTTCCAGGGCCAGGAGGTCGCCTATGTGGTGGCGACCGACCGCTACGTCGCCGCCGACGCCGTGGAACTGGTCGAGGTCGAGTACGACGAACTCCCCGTCGTCACCGACCCGTTCAAAGCGCTGGAACCAGACGCCCCCGTGTTGCGCGAGGACCTTGCCGGCAAGACCGAAGGCGCCCACGGCCCGCGCCGCCACCACAACCACATCTTCACCTGGGAGCAGGGCGACAAGCAGGCGACCGAGCAGGTCATCGAAGGCGCCGACGTGGTGGCCGAGGAGATGATCTACTACCACCGCACCCACCCCTGCCCGCTCGAGACCTGCGGCTGCGTCGCCTCGATGGACAAGGTCAACGGCAAGCTCACCGTCTGGGGCACCTTCCAGGCACCGCATGCGGTGCGCACGGTGGCGTCGCTGATCTCGGGCATCGCCGAGCACAACATCCGCATCATCTCGCCCGACATCGGCGGCGGCTTCGGCAACAAGGTCGGCGTCTACCCGGGCTACATCTGTTCCATCGTCGCCTCGATCGTGACCGGCAAGCCGGTCAAATGGGTCGAGGACCGGATGGAGAACCTGATGGCCACGGCCTTTGCCCGCGACTACTGGATGCAAGGCAAGATCGCGGCGACGAAAGACGGCAAGATCACCGGCCTCTGGTGCCACGTCACCGCCGACCATGGCGGTTTTGACGCCTGCGCCGACCCCACCAAGTTCCCCGCGGGCTTCTTCAACATCTGCACCGGCAGCTACGACATCCCGGTGGCCTATCTCGCGGTCGATGGCGTCTACACCAACAAGGCACCCGGGGGCGTCGCCTATCGCTGCTCGTTCCGGGTGACCGAGGCCGCCTATTTCATCGAGC
>JAVVFE010000378.1:0-3225 GCA_032251175.1 Thermohalobaculum sp. | reverse complement strand
GCTCTGGCCGGGCTTGGCGTTGATCTTCGCGATGCGCACCTTGCGCTCGGCGCGCAGCACGTTCTCCATCTTCATCGCCTCGACGGTGCACAGCGCCCGCCCGTCCTCGACCTCGTCGCCCTCGGCCACGTTGATCTTCACCACCACCCCCGGCATCGGGCACAGCAGCATCTTCGAGGTGTCGGGCGGCAGCTTGGCGGGCATCAGGCGCGCAAGTGCCGCCGCGCGCGGCGTGCGCACCTTCACGTCGAGGTCGGCGCCGCGATAGCGGATGCGGAAGCCCTCGGTCCGCAGGTCGACCTTCAGCGCCATGGCATCGCCGCCGATATTGGCGCGCGCGAGGCTGTCGCCCGGCGTCCAGTCGAGCCGCACGCCCTGCGCCTCGTCGTCGCTGAAGCGGACCACCGCCTCGTCGCCGTTCTCGACGGTGACGGCGAATTCCTCGCCCTGCGCCAGCACCACCCAGTCGCGCCCGACGGCACGCTCGTGGTTCGACATGGTGCCCGAGATGCGGGCCGCGCGCCGTTCGGCGATCAGCTTCATCGCCGCCGCCACCGCCGCGACCCGGCGCAGCGTCTCGGGCGGCAGGCGCACGCCATTGAACCCTTCGGGGAATTCCTCGGCGATGAAGGCGGTGGTGATGTTGCCGGCGGTAAATCGCGGATGGTCCATCACCGCCGACAGGAACGGCAGGTTGTGGCCGATGCCCTCGACCTCGAAGGCGTCCAGCGCGTCGCGCATCGCCTCGATCGCGCGCGGCCGGTCGGGCGCCCAGGTGCAGAGCTTGGCGATCATCGGGTCGTAATACATCGAGATCTCGCCGCCCTCGTAGACCCCGGTGTCGTTGCGCACGACCGAGGCGAGGTGGGTGTGCTCGGCCGGCGGGCGATAGCGCGTGAGCCGCCCGATCGAGGGCAGGAAGCTGCGATAGGGGTCCTCGGCGTAAAGCCTGCTCTCGATCGCCCAGCCGTCGAGGCGGATGTCGTCCTGCGCAAAGCCGAGGCGCTCGCCCGCCGCGACCCGGATCATCTGCTCGACCAGGTCGATGCGGGTGATCAGTTCGGTCACCGGGTGCTCGACCTGCAAACGGGTATTCATTTCAAGGAAATAGAAGTTCCTCTCCCCGTCCACGATGAACTCGACCGTGCCGGCCGAGCAGTAATCCACCGCCTTGGCCAGCGCCACCGCCTGCTCGCCCATCGCGCGCCGGGTGGCGGCGTCGAGGAAGGGCGAGGGTGCCTCCTCGATGACCTTCTGGTTGCGCCGCTGGATCGAGCATTCCCGCTCGCCGAGGTAGAGGCATTGCCCGTGCTTGTCGCCCAGCACCTGGATCTCGATGTGCCGGGGCGAGGTCACGAACTTCTCGATGAAGATGCGGTCGTCGCCAAAAGACGCCGCCGCCTCGTTCTTCGACGACTGGAAGCCCTCGCGCGCCTCGGTGTCGGTCCAGGCGATCCGCATGCCCTTGCCGCCGCCGCCGGCGCTCGCCTTGATCATCACCGGATAGCCGATCTCGCGGCTGATGCGCACCGCCTCCTCGGCGTCGCCGATCAGGCCCATGTAGCCCGGAACGGTCGAGACCCCGGCCGCGGCCGCCAGCTTCTTCGAGGTGATCTTGTCGCCCATCGCCTCGATCGCGCCGACCGGCGGGCCGATGAACGCGACCCCCAGCCCCGCCAGCGCCTGCGCGAACTCGGCGCGTTCCGACAGGAAGCCATAGCCGGGATGCACCGCCTGCGCGCCGGTGGCCCTGACCGCGTCGAGGATGCGGTCGATCACGATATAGGACTGGTTCGCCTGCGGCGGCCCGATATGCACCGCCTCGTCGGCCATGCGCACATGCAGCGCATCGCGGTCGGCGTCGGAATAGACCGCGACCGTCTTGATCCCCATCTTGCGGGCGGTCTTGACCACGCGGCAGGCGATCTCGCCCCGGTTCGCGATCAGGATCTTGTCGAACATGCGCCCCACTCCCCCTCGTTCGTCCGTGTGCAGCGCCGACCGGGCGCGCAGCCGCACGCCCCGCCCCGCTTTGGGGCGCCGTGCGTGATGATCATCATGGCAGGATGCTGCGCGCCGCGGCGCGTGCCGGCGGCCGGTGCGTCGCCTACTTCTCGTCCGGCAGCATCACCATCACCCGCCAGGCGATGCCGACGAAACCGAAGGTCACCGCGAAGGACGCGAGCAGGATGAACAGCGCCGTCGCGCCTTGCGCCGCCCCGTGCACCAGGCTGCCGAGGCCGCCGATGTCCATCGTCAGCAGGATCAGCAGGAACACCCAGCCGGCCGCCACCCCGTCCGCGGCCGAGACCGCGACGTATTTCACCAGCCAGTAGGGGTCCTGTCGGTATTTCTCGCGGCTGTCGGGCGTCATGGCGGCCCTCCGGGGCGGAACTCCACATGTTCCATGTGGGATGCCATGCCCCGGCTTCAAGCGCGATGCGGCGCGGCGACACCATCAGGCGCCCGCCCCCGCCGGGCGGCGCGCGACCATGTCGATCTCGACGAGCGCGCCGACCGCCAGCGCCGTCACCCCCACCGTGGTGCGCGCCGGGCGCCGGTCGGGCGGGAAATAGGACTGATAGGTCTCGTTGAAGGCGGCGTAGTCGCGCGCGAATTCGGTCAGGAAACAGCGGCACTGGATGACGTGGCTCAGGTCGAGCCCCACGCCCGCCAGGATCAGCCGCAGGTTCTCCATCACCCGGCGCGTCTGGGCCTCGATGCCATCGGGCAGGGCCGCATCAGGCGCGGCGGGGTCGGTCGGCATCTGGCCGGTGAGGAACACCCAGCCATCGGCCTCGACCGCGTGGGAGAAGGGCGCCACGGGCCGCGGGCCGCCTGCGATCATGTGGAAGAGGGGGTCGCTCATACCATACCTCACAGCGGGATGTTGTCGTGCTTCTTCCACGGGTTCTCGAGCACCTTGCCGCGCAGGGCGGCGAAGGCGCGCGCCACTCGGCGCCGGGTCGAATGCGGCATGATCACCTCGTCGATGAAGCCCTTCTCGGCTGCGACGAAGGGGTTGGCGAAGCGGTCCTCGTAATCCTTGGTGCGCCCGGCGATCTTCTCGCGGTCGCCCAGTTCGGACCGGTAGAGGATCTCGACCGCGCCCTTGGCGCCCATCACCGCGATCTCGGCGGTGGGCCAGGCATAGTTGATGTCGCCGCGCAGGTGCTTCGAGGCCATGACGTCATAGGCCCCGCCATAGGCCTTGCGGGTGATCAC
>JAVVFE010000377.1:0-3238 GCA_032251175.1 Thermohalobaculum sp. | reverse complement strand
CCGCCCCCGGCATCGCGCCGCCCGCCGCCCCCCGCCCCGCCGGGCGCGGCTCGCTCGCGCGCGCGCTGGTCGACGGGGCGATCGTTCCGGTCTTCCAGCCGCAGGTCACGCTCGGCAGCGGTGCGCTCATCGGGTTCGAGGCGCTGGCGCGCTGGCGTCTGCCGGATGGCGCGCTGCTCTCGCCTGCGGCGTTCCTCGGCACGGCGCTGCGGGCCGGGCTGATCCAGCATGTCGACGACGCGGTGCTGCGCGGCGCGCTCGACACGCTGGCGCGCTGGCGTGCGTCGGGCGTTGCGGTGCCCCGCGTCTCGGTCAACGTCTCGGCGGCGGCCCTGCGCAATCCCGGCTGGCTCGACCGGCTGCGCTGGCACCTCGACGCCCGTGGCCTCGCGCCGGCCGATGTCGCGGTCGAGATCGTCGAATCAGTGCTGATCGAGGACGAGGGCGACATCGCCATCCGCAATGTCCGCGCCATGACCCGCGCCGGGGTGGCGGTCGAACTCGACGACTTCGGCTCGGGCCATACCGCGATGGCCAACCTGCTGCGGCTCGATCTGCAGGCGATCAAGCTCGACCGCGCGCTGGTGCGCCGGCTCGGCGGTGATGGGCGCGGCGAGACGGTGATAGGCGCCATCGCGCGCCTCGCGGCCGAACTCGGCCTCGGGACCATCGCCGAAGGGGCCGAGAGCGCGGCCGATGTGGCGCGGCTCGCAGCCCTCGGCTGCGGCGCGGTGCAGGGCTATGCCATCGCGCGCCCGATGGCCGAGCCCGACGCCGACCGCTGGCTGACTGCCGGCGGCGCGCTGGCGCGCCCGGCCGAGGAGCGGCTCAGGGCCTGAGGGGATGGCGCGCGCTCCTGCGCCGAAGGGCGCCCCGGCGCGCGATCCGGCCATGTCCGGGCCGGGCATCTGCCGCGGTGCCGGGCAGCCGATGCCCGGCGCGCCTGCACCCCTGCGCGCCTGCACCCCTGCGCCCCTGCACCCCTGTGCGCCGCAGCGGGCCTGCCTCGCCGGATCAGTCGAAGCGGTAGAACGCCTCGTAGATCGGCGCGAGCGTCGTCTCGTCGAACAGCGACGAGACCGAGGTGTCGTTCGCCACGTTCAGCACCGCCTGCGCGAACAGCGGCGCGATCGACACCACCCGGATGTTGCGCGCCTGCTTCACCGCCTCGGTCGGCTCGATCGAATCGGTGATGACCAGCGTCTCCATCGCCGAGGAGGTGACGCGCTCGATCGCCGGGCCCGACAGCACGCCGTGGCTGATATAGGCGTGCACCTCGTCGGCGCCCTCCTGCTTCAGCAGTTCGGCCGCCTTCACCAGCGTCCCGGCGGTGTCGCAGATGTCGTCGACGATCACGCAGGTCCGCCCCGCAACCTCGCCGATCACCGTCATGCTCTCGACCTCGCCGGGCCGCGAGCGGCGCTTGTCGACGATGGCGAGCGTCGCCCCGATCCGCTTGGCCAGGTCGCGCGCGCGCACCACGCCGCCCACATCGGGCGACACCACGGTCAGGTTCTCGCGCCCTGCCAGGTGGTGCTTGATGTCGAGCGCGAACACCGGCGCGGCATAGAGGTTGTCGGTCGGGATGTCGAAGAAGCCCTGGATCTGCCCGGCGTGCAGATCCATCGTCAGCACCCGGTCGACCCCGGCCTCGGTCATCAGGTTCGCCACCAGCTTGGCGGTGATCGGCGTGCGCGCCGAACTTTTCCGGTCCTGCCGGGCATAGCCGAAATAGGGCGTGACCGCCGTGATCCGCCGCGCCGAGGCACGCCGCAGCGCGTCGGTCATGATCAGCAGTTCCATCAGGTTGTCGTTCGCCGGGTTCGAGGTCGGTTGCAGGATGAACACGTCCTCGCCGCGGACGTTGTCGTAGATCTCGACGAAGATTTCCTTGTCGTTGAAGCGTTCGACCCGGGCATTCGCCAGCCCGATCCGGTCGCCGCGATAGACCGAGATACGCCGTGCGATCGCCTCGGCCAGCGGCCGGTTCGCATTGCCCGCGATGATCTTCATCCTGCGCTCGTCCGTTTTCATGGAATCCAGCCCCCCGAGAGACGCGGGTCTCTTATGACAGTTGTGCGTCCTCTGCAAAGCGCCAATCGCCGCCGGGCGCGGCCGTGGCCCCGCGCGCCCCGGGGGGCGGGGCCATCACGGCCCGGTCCAGTCGATCTGGCAGATCTCGGCCGACTTGCCGTCGAGGTTCCAGACCCGGCCGAAGTCGCGCACCTTGCCCTTCAGCGCCTGGGCGATGACGACGTCGGGCCCCATCCAGTATTTCGTGTTGGTGACCTTCAGCTCCTGCCCGGGGTCGGCGCCCTCGACCGGCGCCACCGCCCCCTGGATGCGCCGCCCCACCGTCAGGTGGCGCACCTTGCCCTCGGTGGTGAAGCGCACCTCCTCGCGGATCGAGCCGAGGTATTCGCTCACCAGCAGCCGGAACAGCCCGGTCGTCCCCCGCGCCCGGCCCGAGAAGATCATCTCGAGCGCGGCGAACTGCGCCTCGTCGGCGCGGTCGTCGAAATAGCCCGCGGCCTTCCAGTCGCCCTCGCTCATCGAGCCGGGGATATCCAGCATCATCGCCACGTTGAGGCCCGACAGGTCGGTCGCGCCCCACGCGCCCTCGTCGATGCGCACGCCCAGCCAGGCCTTGCACGACCCTTGCGTCGGCGGGTGGGCGCCCAGGCTGACGACGCAGGGGCAGAACACCGTGCAGTTGCAGTTGAGGATCAGCTCGCCCCTGATCGACCAGGGCTCGATCGCCGTCTTCGTGTCCAGCATGTTTCCCTCCCTTGCCCGGCCGCGCCGGTGTCAGACAATTGCGTCAAGGATCAGCGCGACCCCCGCGATGACCAGTCCCGCCCCGGCAAGCCGCCCCATTCGGTCGGCATGGGGCAGGGTCTTCTCGGCCAGCATCAGCGTCCCCAGCGCCGCCATCCACACCAGGTTCATCGTCCCCGCGAGCAGCATCAGCGCCATCAGCGCCCAGCAGCAGCCGATGCAGATCAGCCCGTGCCGCAACCCCATCGCCAGCGCGCCCGCCGGCCCGTCGCGCCAGCCGGCCATGAAGAAGGCCAGCGGGTTGCGGCACAGCGTCAGGCACGCGGCCTTGAGCGGCGTGAGCTGATAGCCCCCCGCCAGCACCAGCACCGCCCCCGCCGCGGGCCCCGCCGCCACCTGCTGCCCCAGCGCGTCGCCCAGCGCCACCTGCACCGCCGCCGCGACCAGCCCGAAGCCGCCC
>JAVVFE010000376.1:0-3246 GCA_032251175.1 Thermohalobaculum sp. | reverse complement strand
GAAGCGGCGCGAGAGGGCGCGGTCCTTCTCGAAGTGCTGGCGGAACTCGTTGTAGGTCGTGCTCCCCATGCAGCGCAGCGTGCCCGACTGGAGCGCGGGCTTCAGCAGGTTCGAGGCGTCCATCGCGCCGCCGGTGGTGGCGCCCGCGCCGATCACGGTGTGGATCTCGTCGATGAACAGGATCGCGTCGGGGTGCTCCTCCAGCTCCTTGATGACCGACTTCAGCCGCTCCTCGAAATCGCCGCGATAGCGCGTGCCGGCCAGCAGCGCGCCCATGTCGAGCGAGAAGATCGTCGCGCCCTCCAGCACCTCGGGCACCTCGCTCAGGATGATCTTGCGCGCGAGCCCCTCGGCGATCGCGGTCTTGCCCACGCCCGGGTCGCCCACCAGCAGCGGGTTGTTCTTGCGTCGCCGGCACAGCACCTGGATGCAGCGTTCCACCTCGGACGCGCGGCCGATCAGGGGATCGACCCGGCCCTGGCGCGCCTTGGCGTTGAGATCGACGCAGAACTTGCCGAGCGAGGTCTCCTCCTGCTTTTCCTCGCGCGCGCTGGCGCGGGGGCTCGGCTGCTCGGCCTCCGGCTCCTCGGCGCCGCGCACCGCGCGGGGCTCGCCGAACGCCGGATCCTTGGCCACGCCATGGCTGAGGAAGTTGACCGCGTCATAGCGCGTCATGTCCTGCTCCTGCAGGAAGAAGGCGGCGTGGCTCTCGCGCTCGTTGAAGATCGCGACCAGCACGTTGGCGCCGGTGACCTCCGAGCGGCCCGAGGACTGGACATGGATCGCCGCGCGCTGGATCACGCGCTGGAAGCCGGTCGAGGGCGTCGCCTCGGACCCGTCGCCATCGAACACCAGGGTTTCCAGCTCGGTATCGACGAACCGCGTGAGCGTCGAGCGCAACTCGCCCAGGTCCACCGAGCAGGCACGCATGACGCGCGCCGCGTCCGGCTCGTCGATCAGCGCCAGCAGCAGATGTTCGAGCGTCGCGAGCTCGTGCCGCCGGGCGTTCGCGAGCCCGATCGCGCGGTGGATCGCGTCTTCGAGCGTTGCGGTCAGTGAGGGCATCGAACTCTCCTTCAGCGCCACTTCCGTCACGCCCGGGGGGTCCGCGCGCATCGCGGCCGCCCCGGCAGGCATGCGCATGAGAATTATCTTGGGCCTCGCGGCCCCGGGATCAAGCGCAACTTCGCGTGTGCCGCGAATAATGCCCGATCATTCTTTCTCCATCGTGCATTGCAACGGATGCTGGTTCGACCTCGCGCAGTCCATCACCTGCGTGACCTTGGTCTCGGCGATCTCGAAGGGATAGACGCCGACCACCGCGACACCCTTGTTGTGCACGGTCAGCATGATGTCCACGGCGCGGCCGTGATCCATGTTGAAGAAGCGTTGCAGCACATAGACGACGAACTCCATCGGCGTGTAGTCGTCGTTCAGCATCAGCACCTTGTAGAGCGAGGGGCGCTTGGTCTTGGGCTTCGCCTTCAGCGCGATGCCGGTCTTGCCCCGCCCGCCGCCGCCGGTCTCGTCGCCCTCGTCCGCCATCGCACGCACCCACGCCCCGCTGGCGGGGTGGGTCGGTTCGGCATGGCCAAGGGGGGCGGATCGCATCGCTCGCTCGCGTCGGGGTCTCATGGGGTGCTGCGCTGTCCCTGTCGGGACCGCGTGCGCCCCCAGCATATATTCGCTGCCACCAAATAGGAAAGGGGGGCCAAGGCCCCCCGATCCGCATTCCGGCGATGTCGTGCCGATGTCAGGCGTTCAGGCCCTTGAAGGCGTCGACGGCGGCGGTGACGCGCGCGCTGACCGGCTCGGCGGCATTCTTCGAGGCGGCGGTCATGATCTCGTTGACCTTGGTCGCCTGGGCGATGAAGCCCTCGATCGCGCTCTTGCCGAAGGCGGTCTGCTTCTCGACCAGCTCGCTGATCGACTTGCAGGCGGTCAGGTCCTTGGCGGCGGCGAGGCCGTCCTCGTAGGCCTTCTTCGAGTAGGCCAGGATCTCGGCGTTGACCGTCTCGAGCGCCTTGGCGGCGATCTTCGACGAGGTCACCAGCGCCTCGACATTCTCCTGGCCGAAGGCGGCGGCGTCCTCGACGCCCTTGGTCACCTTCTCGACGCTCTGCTCGAGGGTCTTCTGGGTCTCGGCGGTGAAGTCCTCGACCTTCTTGGTTGCGGTCTTGCTCATGGTGGCTCTCCTTGCGATTCCGCGGCGGGGGCTCGCGGTGTTGCGTGATGGGTGTCGGGGGCTCCCGACTTGGCGCCAGATGTAGTCGGTTTGCTGCGCTGCGTCAAGGTGAAATGGTGCAACGCACAATAGACCGTCGGCGGCGCCCTGTCCCGCCCCGTTAACCCTTCGTTTGCCAAATTGGGACAAAAGGGATTCTCAAACTGCTGGCAGTCTGTTACGCTCTTTTGCAAAAGCAGGCAGACGAAGGTGGCCGCAGAGCCGCTGCGAGGCAGAGTTCGGGTTGAGGCGGGGGTGGCAATGAGAGTCCTCGAGCGGGGAATCATTCTCTTGGCGTTCGTGGTGGCGGGGGTGGCCTTCGGGACCGGCGCGCACGCGGCGCCCTATGCGGCGATCGTGATGGACATGCGCGACGGCAGGGTCCTGCACGCCGAAAACGCCGATCGGCCGCAGCATCCGGCCTCGCTCACGAAGATGATGACGCTCTACCTCACCTTCGAGGCGGTCGAGCAGGGGCAGGTCGACCTCGACCAGTCGGTGCGCGTCTCGCGCAACGCCTCGCGCCAGCCGCCGTCCAAGCTGTATCTCAAGGAAGGTTCGCGCGTCACGATCCGCAGCCTGATCCGCGCGGCCGCCATCAAGTCCGCGAACGACGCCGCCATGGTGCTGGCCGAGACGATCGGCGGCTCGCAGGCCGGCTTCGCCCGGCTGATGACCGACAAGGCGCGCGCGCTGGGCATGACCAGCACGACGTTCAAGAATCCGCACGGGCTGACCGCGCAGGGCCACGTCAGCACCGCCCGCGACATGGCGCTCCTCGCGCGGCACCTCTACTTCGATTTCCCGCAATATTACAATGTGTTCAGCAAGCGGAGCGACATCGCCAACGGCAAGCGCGTCTGGACCACCAACCGCCTTCTCTCCAGCTATTCCGGCGCCGAGGGGATGAAGACCGGCTACACCTCCGCGGCGGGCTACAATCTGGTTGGCGTCGCGGCCCGTGGGTCCGAGCGGGTGATCGCCGTGGTGCTCGGCGGGCGCAACTCGCGCTGGCGCAACCA
>JAVVFE010000375.1:0-3270 GCA_032251175.1 Thermohalobaculum sp. | reverse complement strand
CTGGGCCGGCAACCTGACGATGCATCTGGAATGGACCGGGCTGATCGCCGACGGTGCCGGCCCCGGCCTGCGCGCCGGCCTGCTGGGGGTCGCCGCCACCATCGCGGTGATCGGCGGCCGGGTCGCACCCGCCTTCACCCGCAACGCGATGACCCGCGCCGGGGTCGAGACCGGCCTGCCCGCGACGCCCGTCTGGCTCGACAGGCTCGGCATCGGCACCGCGATCCTGCTGCCGCTTCTGGTGCTGGCGGGGGCGCCCGACGGGGCGCTCGCGGCGGTCGCGCTGGCCTGCGGGGCGGCGCAGGCGGGGCGGCTTGCGGGATGGCGCACCCGCTGGACCCTGCGCCAGCCGATCCTGTGGAGCCTGCATCTGGGCTTTGCCATGCTGGGCGCGGGCTATCTGGTGCTGGGCCTCGGCTGGGCCGGGGTCACCAGCGAGATCGCCGGACTCCACCTGCTCGGCATCGGCGCGGTCGGCGGCATGACGCTGGCGGTGATGAGCCGGGCGAGCCTCGGCCACACCGGCCGCCCGCTGGTCGCCCCGCGCGCCACGGCGGTGGCCTACGGGCTGATCGCAGCCGCGGCCCTGGTCCGGGTCGCAGGGTCGACCCTCGCCCTCGATTGGTATACGCTGTCGGTGTTCGCGTCCGGGGCGCTCTGGATCACCGCCTTCGGGCTTTTCGTGGCGGATTTCTGGGCGCTGCTGACCGCGCCCCGGGGCTGAGCCCTGCGACGCCCTGTCTCACGATTGATATCGGTCAAGGTGGCGGCCCGCCGAATCCCGCAGCTTCTCCCCGACACGCCGGAGGACCACCATGCGGACGAGACCGCGACTGCACGCTGCCCTGATCGCGCTCGCCTTCGGCCTGATGGCGCTGGGCACGCTCGCGCCCTTTCGCGCCGCCGCCGCCGACCTGCCGCGCCTGCTGTCGCGCGTGACGCCGGGCGATCTCGCCGCCGGCGCCACCGCCTTCGGCCCGCTGCGCGAGGATGTCGCCGTGGTCCCGGTGCTGAAGGGGGGCGAGACCGTCGCCTGGGCCTTCCTGACCTCGGATTTCGTCGGCACCACCGGCTATTCCGGCAAGCCGATCCATGTGATCGCGGCGATCTCGCCCGACGCGGTGCTGACCGGCGTGCGCCTGGTCGAGCATTCCGAGCCGATCATCCTGATCGGCATCCCCGACGCGAAGATGCGCGGCCTGACCGAAGGGTATGCCGGGCTCGACCTCAAGGCCGAGGCCGCGGCGGGCGGCTCGGCGCATGACCTCGACATCATCTCGGGCGCCACCGTCACGGTGATGGTGATCGACGATTCGATCGTGCGCGCGGGGCTGAGGGTGGCGCGCGCGCTGGGTCTGGGCGGGCTGGCCCCCGCAGCCGCGGCCACCGGGCCGCAGCGCGAGCTCGACCCCACGCGCGAGGCGACCGCCGACTGGGCCACGCTCGCGGGCGACGGCTCGGTCCGCACGCTCTCGCTCGACATCGGCCAGATCAACGCGGCCTTCGCCGCCACCGGCGACGCCCGCGCCATCGCCCGGCCCGAACCCGGCGCGCCGACCGACACCTTCATCGAGATGGCCGCGGCGCTGGTCACCGCCCCGGAAATCGGCCTCAGCCTGCTGGGCCCGGCCGAATACCGCAACCTGCGCGACTGGCTGAGCGAGGGCGAGCACGCGATCATGGTGATCGGGCGCGGGCGCTATTCCTTCAAGGGCTCGGGCTATGTGCGCGGCGGCATCTTCGACCGCATCCAGTTGATCCAGGGCGACCGCTCGGTGCGCTTCTTCGACCGCCAGCACCGCCGGCTGGGCGAGGTCGCGGCCGCGGGCGCGCCCAGCTTCACCGAGGTGGACATCTTCAAGATCCCGGCCGATGCGGGCTTCGACCCGGCCGCGCCCTGGCGGCTGCAACTTCTGGCGCACCGCGCGGTCGGCGCGGTCGAGAAGACCTTCCTGACCTTCGACCTCAGCTACCGCCTGCCCGAGCGCCACCTGAAACCCCTGCCCGCCCCCACCGCCGACGACCACGCCGCCGACGAGGCGGCGGCCAAGGCCGCGCTGTGGCAGCGCATCTGGCGCGACCGGCAGGTCGAGATCGCGGCCCTGCTGGCGATGCTGACCGTGCTGACCGGCGCCTTCTTCTTCCAGCGCCAGGTCACGCGCAACGCCCGCGTGCTGTTCTGGTTCCGCATGGGGTTCCTGAGCGTCACGCTGGTCTATCTGGGCTGGTATGCGAACGCGCAGCTTTCGGTGGTGAACCTGATGGCGCTGGCGGGCGCGCTGCGCGAGGGCTTCACCTGGGACGCCTTCCTGCTCGACCCGTTGGTGTTCATCCTGTGGTGCTCGGTCGCGGCCGCGCTGATCTTCTGGGGGCGCGGGGCCTATTGCGGCTGGCTGTGCCCGTTCGGCGCGTTGCAGGAGCTGACCAACCGCATCGCCCGCGCGTTCAAGGTGCCGCAGATCGAGCTGCCCTGGGGCCTGCACGAACGGCTGTGGCCGATCAAGTACATGATCTTCCTGGGGCTGTTCGGCCTCTCGCTCGCCTCGATCCCGCTGGCCGAGCAGTATGCCGAGGTCGAGCCGTTCAAGACCGCGATCATCCTCAAGTTCCAGCGCGCCTGGCCGTTCGTGCTGTTCGTGGTGGTCCTGCTGGCGATCGGGCTGTTCGTCGAGCGGTTCTACTGCCGCTATCTCTGCCCGCTGGGTGCCGCGCTGGCCATCCCCGCCCGGATGCGGATGTTCGACTGGCTCAAGCGGTATCACGAATGCGGCCACCCCTGTCAGACCTGCCGCATCGAGTGCCCGGTCCAGGCGATCCACCCGACGGGCGAGATCAATCCGAACGAATGCGTCACCTGCCTGCACTGCCAGGTGCTCTACCAGTCCGAGGCGAAATGCCCGGTGGTGATCCGCCAACTCAAGCGGCGCGAGGCCATCGCCCGCTCTCCCGCCATGCCTGCCCTGAAACCCGAAACCAAGGAGAACATCCATGTCTGACACGACAAAACACGGGGGCCTCACGCGGCGCGGCCTGCTCGGCGCCTCGGCCAGCGGCGCGCTGCTGGCGACCGCCGCGGGCGGCGCCTATGTGGCGGGGACCGAACCCGCTCGGGCCGCAGGCGTCAACCTCGCCCCCGGCGAACTCGACGAATACTACGGCTTCTGGTCCTCGGGCCAGTCGGGCGAGATGCGCATCCTCGGCATCCCCTCGATGCGCGAACTGATGCGCGTGCCGGTGTTCAACCGCTGTTCGGCCACCGGCTGGGGCCAG
>JAVVFE010000374.1:0-3287 GCA_032251175.1 Thermohalobaculum sp. | reverse complement strand
GGGGTGGCGCCGTTCAGCGGTCGGTCAGGCGGGTGAGCCGTTCGGCGGCCATGCGGGCGAAGCGGAGGGTGACGGCCTTGCGCCGGGCGGCGGCGACGGGGGCGTGGGGCGCCATGCGCAGCACCTCGGCGCCCCATTGGTCGGCGCGGATCAGGCCATGCTGGGGGGGCAGGATCTCGGCCGGAAAGCTCTCGGGGACGGCGAAGAAAAAGCGGTCGCACCACGGCAGATAGTCGGGCCACTTCGCGTCGGACATGAAGTCGGCGCGGGAGGATTTGACCTCGACGCACCAGATCTCGCCGTTCGGCCCGAGGGCGCAGAGGTCCATGCGGCGGCCGTCGGTGGTGGGAAATTCGATCAGCGCCGCAAGCCCGTGCTGGGCCAGCATCCGGTTGACGCCGCGGGCCAGCATCATGCCCGGGGCGTCGGCCGCAAGGGAGCCTGCGCGCATCGCCTGTCCTCCGTTCCCGATCCACCGCAGGATGGCTGGAACAGAGGGGGAACGTCAATCCCCGGCGCGCGGTTCGGGGCGGGCGCTGCGCGGTTTGGCGCACGCGCGGCGTTCGGGGCGGGCTGCGGTCAGTCCGCGACGGCGCCCTCGACCGCCTCGAGGTTGAAGGCGGCGGCCATCAGCGCGCGGGCGTAGTCGGTCTGCGGGCGCTCGAACACCTCGTCGGCGGTGCCGCTCTCGACCACTTCGCCGGCGCGCATGACGATCATGCGGTGCGCCATGGCGCGCACCACGCGCAGGTCGTGGCTGATGAACAGGTAGCCGAGCCGGTAGCGCCGTTGCAGGTCGCGCAGCAGGTCGACGATCTGGGTCTGCACGGTCATGTCGAGCGCCGAGGTGGGCTCGTCCAGCACGACGAATTCGGGCTTGAGGATCATGGCGCGGGCGATGGCGATGCGCTGGCGCTGGCCGCCCGAGAACTCGTGCGGGTAGCGGTCCATCATCGCGGGGTCGAGGCCGACCTCATGCATCTGGCGGGCCACTGCCTCGCGCGCGCTGAGGCCGGGCTCGCGCAGGCCGTGGACGCCCAACCCCTCGGCGATGATCTCGGCGATCGACATGCGCGGGCTGAGCGAGCCGTAGGGGTCCTGGAACACGATCTGCATGTCGCGCCTGAGCGCGCGCAGGCCGCGCCCGCGCAGGCCCTGGATCTCGCGCCCCAGGAAGCTGATGCGCCCGCCCGCCGGGATCAGGCGCATGAGGCCGAGCGCGAGCGTGGTCTTGCCCGAGCCGGATTCGCCCACCACCCCCAGCGTCTCGCCGCGGTTGAGCGTGAGGTCGATATCGGTGACCGCCTTGATGTGGCCGACGGTGCGCTTGAAGAAGCCGCGCTTGATCGGGAACCAGACGCGGATGCGCTCGCCCGACAGCAGGGGTTCGGCGCCGTCATCGGGCGGGGTGGCGCGGCCGCGGGGTTCGGCGGCGAGCAGTTTCTGGGTGTAGGGGTGGCTGGGGCTGGCGAACACCTGCGCGACCGGGCCGGTCTCGACGATCTTGCCCGCCTGCATCACCGCCACCCGGTCGGCGACCCGGCGCACGATGCCGAGGTCGTGGGTGATGAACAGCATCGACAGCCCCTCGGCGCGGCGGAGTTCGGCGAGAAGCGCGAGGATCTGCGCCTGGATGGTGACGTCGAGCGCGGTGGTGGGCTCGTCGGCGATCAGCAGTTCCGGCTTGTTCGCCAGCGCCATGGCGATCATCACGCGCTGGCGCTGGCCGCCCGAAAGCTGGTGCGGCCAGGCGCCGAGGCGGGTCTCGGGGTCGCGGATGCCGACCTTGGTGAGAAGTTCGATGATGCGGGTGCGGGAGGCGGCGCCGGTGAGGCCCTGGTGCAGCGCGAGGCTCTCGCCGATCTGCTTCTCGATGGTGTGCAGCGGGTTGAGCGAGGTCATCGGCTCCTGGAACACGAAGCTGATGTCGTTGCCGCGGATGTCGCGCAACGTGCGGGCGTCGGCGCCGATCATCTCGCGGCCGCGATACGTCACCGAGCCTGCGACCTCGGCGGTGTCGGGCAAAAGCTTGACGGTGGCGAGCGCGGTGAGCGACTTGCCGGAGCCGGATTCGCCCACCAGCGCCAGGGTCTCGCCGCGTGCGATGGACAGCGAGACGCCGTCGACCGCGCGGATCACGCGGCCCTCGGAGCGGAAGGTGATGGCGAGGTCGCGGACCTCGAGCAGGGTCTCGGTCATCGCGGCCTCACCGGAAGGTCTTGCGGGGGTCGAAGGCGTCGCGCACGCCCTCAAACACGAAGACCATGAGCGAGAGCATGATCGCGAAGGTCAGGAAGGCGGTGATCGCAAGGTGCGGGTCTTGCAGGTATTTCTTGCCCTGCAATGCCAGCTCGCCGAGCGACGGATAGCCCTGGCCGAGGCCGAAACCGAGGAAGTCGAGCCCCGCCAGCAAGCCGATCGAGGCGGTCAGCATGAACGGCAGCAGCGTGACGGTGGCGACCATCGCGTTGGGCAGCAGATGGCGCACCATGATCCGCCAGTCGCCGACCCCCAGCGCGCGGGCGGCCTGGACGTATTCGAAGTTGCGCGCGCGCAGGAACTCGGCCCGCACCACGCCGATGATGGCGGTCCAGCCGAAGGCCACGAAGATGAAGAACATCACCCACAGGTTCGGCGCCAGCACCGACGAGATGATGAGGATCACATAGAGCGTGTTCATCGAGGACCAGACCTCCTCGACCCGCTGGAAGGTGAGATCGACCCAGCCGCCGAAGAAGCCCTGCGCCGCCCCCGCCAGCACGCCGATCATCGCCGACAACGCGGTCACCCCGAAGCCGAACAGCACCGAGAGGCGGAAGCCGTAGATCACGCGGGCCAGCACGTCGCGGGCCTGGTCGTCGGTGCCGAGCAGGTGGCGGGCGTCGGGGTCCGAGGGGGCGGTGGCGACGTCGTAGTCGACCGTCGAGTAGCTGAACGGGATGGGGGGCCAGAGGATCCAGCCTTTCGACTGCCCCTCGGCCACCGGGGCGGGGCCGAGGCCGTCGGCCTGGTCGAGGCAGCCGTCGATGTTGCCGCCGGTGCGGATCAGGCATTGCACCACCGGGTCGGAATAGCTGGCCGCGGTCTCGAAATCGCCGCCGAAGAAGGTCTCCGGGTAGTCGGTCATCAGCGGCGACAGGATCGCGCCCTGGAAGCGGATCAGGATGGGGCGGTCGTTGGCGATCAGTTCGGCGCAGAGGCTGAGCAGGAACAGGACGCCGAACAGGCGCAGGCTCCACAGCGCGCGGCGGTTGGCGCGGAAGTTCCGCACCCGGCGGCGGTTCAGC
>JAVVFE010000373.1:0-3307 GCA_032251175.1 Thermohalobaculum sp. | reverse complement strand
CGCGGATCAGCGAGACCGCGTCCGCCCCCTCGGGCAGCGGGTCGGCGAAGAAGTCACCCCCCGCCACCTCGGCCCGTGCGCCCAGCCCCGCCGCGGCAAAACGCGCCCGGGCGCGGTCGGCCACCGGCGGCAGGTCGAACAGCCGCAGCTCCAGATGCGGTGCCCGGCGCGCGGCATGGATCAGGAACGCCCCCTCGCCGCCGCCGATGTCGAGCAACCGCCGCACGCCCCGCAGGTCGAGCGCATCGAGCACGTCCTCGGCGATGAACTGCTGGCTCGCCGCCATCAGGCGCGAATAATCCGCCACCCGCTCGGGCCCGATGGCGTGCTTGTCGGGGTCGCGGGCATAGGCCCAGAACTGCCCGATCTCGGTCGGCCAGGTCTCGCCACGCAACAGCGCCACGGGGTCCGCAAGATCGCGATACAGCATGTCGTGATGCGCGATCATGGCGACCACGCCCGGGTTGCCGATCAGCGCGGCACCAAGCTGGCCCAGCCCATAGCGCCCGCCCGAGCGCCGCGCGACCAGCCCCACCGCGACCCCGGCCTCGAGCAGCCGCTCGGCCGCCGCCTGCGACAGCCCGGTGCGCAGCGCCACCTGGCCCACGCCTTGCGGCCCGTCCGCGAGGATCGCGAACAGGTCGAGCTTCACGCAAGCGGCAAGGATCTGGCTGTAGACGAAACCGGCCGTCAGGTCGAACAACTGCCGCGCCCGGCGGTTGGCGATCCCCCGCGTCAGCGGAAAGCGCGCCGCCGCGCGCTGGAAGCGCCCGCTCGCGATCAGCCGGTCGCGCCAGCCCAGCAGCCCGTCGAGGAGCGAGACGCGCCCGGCCCGCTCCATCCCCTCAGCCCACCAGGGCTTCGAGCTTGCGCGGCACCAGGCGCTTGGCTTCCGACATCACCAGCGCCTCGAGCAGCGGGCGGCCGGGGCAGTCGGGGATCGCACCCACCGCGCCCGCGACCAGCCCGCGCAGCCGCCCGACCGCGCCCTTCAGCCCCAGCGCCGCCACGGCATTGGGCCGCTCGTGCGCCGCGTCCTGCCCCACCGGCTTGCCCAGTTCGGCCGCATCCGCCATCGCGTCGCGCAGGTCGTCGGCCACCTGATAGGCCTCGCCCAGCCGGTCGCCCAGCGCCCGCCAGATCGCGGGGTCGCCCCCCGCCGCCGTCGCGCCCGCGACGCAGGCCGCGACGAACAGCGCCCCGGTCTTGGCGCGCTGATAGGCGGACAGGTCGGGCGCCGGCTCGCTCTCCCACGCCTGCCCCGCGCAGATGCCGTGCGGCATCCCCACCGAGCGCGCCACCGTCAGCGTCAGCGCCGCCAGCTTGCGCGGATCGCGCGCCGCCCCCCGCGCCAGCGTCTCGAACGCCAGCACGATCAGCGCGTCGCCCGCCAGCACCGCGATCGGTTCAGACCAGGCGACATGCAGCGTTGGCTTGCCCCGGCGCGTATCGGCGTCGTCGAAGCAGGGCAGATCGTCATGCACCAGCGAGGCGCAGTGCAGCAGCTCGATCGCCGCCGCCGCCGCATCCGCGGCCGCCGGGTCTGCATCGCCGCAGGCCCGCGCGACCGCGAGGCACAGCCGCGCCCGCACCCGCGCGCCGCCCGGAAAGACCGCGTGGCGCATCGCCTCGGCCAGGCGTGGCGGCGCGCCGGGCGCCTCGGCATAGGCCAGCGCGCGGTCGAGCGCGCCTTCGATCCGGGTGGTCTCGTCCATGGCTTGCCCTCCGACGATGTGGCGCGCAGGTGTCAACGGACTTGCGCGAGCCCATGTGTAAGTTTTAACTTACAGTCGCATTTGTCAAATATATCTGACATCGGCGGCGCATTTTGCGCCTGACAGCGCAGCGGAAGGTGGCGCGTGGCGAAACGGAGCGAAAACGGCCATGTCGTGATCGTGGGGGCGGGCATCGGCGGCCTCGCGGCCGGGCTGGCGCTGGTCGCGCGCGGCGTGCCGGTCACGATCTGCGAGGCCGGGCCCGCGCCCGGTGGCAAGATACGGGCGATCGCGGTCGCCGGCCGCGCGGTCGATGCCGGGCCCACGGTCATGACCATGCGCTGGGTGTTCGACGACCTGCTGGCCGAGGCGGGCGCCAGCCTCGACGCCGAGGTCGCAATGGAGGGGGCCGCCATCCTCGCCCGCCACGCCTGGACCGATGGCAGCCGCCTCGACCTGCACGCGGACCCCGAGGCCAGCGCCGCAGCAGTGGCAGCCTTCGCCGGCCACGCCGAGGCCGACCGCTTCCGAGGCTTCCAGCGGGCGACGGCGCGGGCCTATGGCGTGTTTCGCGACAGCTTCATCGCCGCCGAGCGGCCGGGGCCGCTGTCGGTGGTCGGGCGCGTGGGCCTTGCAGGGCTGCCCGCGCTGGTCGCAGCCCGGCCGATGATGAACATGTGGCGCACGCTGGGGGGCCATTTCCGGGACCCACGGCTAAGACAGCTTTTCGGGCGCTATGCGACCTATTGCGGCTCGTCGCCGTTCCTTGCGCCCGCCACCTTGATGCTGATCGCCCATGTCGAGCAGGCCGGGGTCTGGCGCCTGCCGGGGGGGATGCACGGGCTCGCCGCAGCCCTCGCCCGGCTGGTCGAGGCGCGCGGCGGGCGGGTGATGACGGGCGCCCCGGTCGCGCGGATCCTGACCAGCGGCGGCCGCGCGGCCGGGGTGCGCCTCGTTACCGGCGAGGCGATCGCGGCCGACGCGGTGATCTTCAACGGCGACGCGGCCGCCCTGGCGGCGGGGCTGCTGGGGCCCGAGGCCGCCCGCGCGGTCGCGCCCATCCCGCCCGCCGCGCGCAGCCTGTCGGCGGTGGTGTGGAGCGCGGTGGCCCGGCCCGCGGGGCTGGCCCTCAGCCACCACACCGTGCTGTTCGGCGATGATTACCGCGCCGAGTTCGACCAGATGTTCCGCGCGCGCCGCCTCGCCACACAGCCGACGATCTATATCTGCGCCCAGGACCGCGACGCGGCCGGCGGGCCCGCGCCCACGGGGCCCGAGCGGCTGCACATCCAGATCAACGCCCCTGCCGATGGCGACCGAACCCGACTGACGACCGAGGAGATCGAGGCATGCCAGCAGACGACACGCACACTGATGGACCGCTGCGGCCTGAGCCTGGCGCTCGACCCGGCGGCGACGGTGGTGACGACGCCGGCGGACTTCGCGCGGGCCTTCCCGGCGACGGGGGGCGCGCTCTACGGGGCGGCGACCCATGGGGCGCTGGCCTCGTTCCGGCGGCCGGGGGCGGTGACCGGCCTGCCGGGGCTCTACCTCGCGGGAGGCAGCGCGCATCCGGGGGCGGGGGTGCCGAT
>JAVVFE010000372.1:0-3322 GCA_032251175.1 Thermohalobaculum sp. | reverse complement strand
CGTGCGATCCCGCGCGCAGCCGTGCCACCTGCGAGCGGACCACACGGCGCCGGGCAGGCGGCACTCCCGCTTACCCTCGCGGCAACGCTCCATGTCGGCCTGCCAGCGCGCGGTGCATCCGGCCCCGACGCCCACACCGCCACCGCGCCGGAACGCGACACCAACCCGCCACCCGCCTCGGCGGCGGAATCGGACTCTGCAGATCTGCCCCTCGTTCCCGACGGCCCGGCGCCGGACGACGCGCCCGACCTGCCGGCACCGCGACTAGCGGCACCGATTGCGGCGGCGGCCACGCTCACGGGTGCCGCACCCTCGGGCGATACCAGCCCGCTCGGCGCCAGCCCTGTTGCGTCCACACTCCAGCCGGCCGGCGCCCCCGCGGCATCCGCCCTCTCGCTTCCCATCCCCGCAGCCGCTGCCGACCCCGCCGCCCTGCCGGCACGCCAGATCGCCGCTGCGATCGCCGCCAACCCCGGCGCAGATCGGATCGAACTGCGGCTCGACCCGCCCGAACTCGGCCGCGTCGACATCCGATTCGATTTCACCGACGACCGCCTCAACGCGGTCGTGGCGGCCGAGCGCGGCGCGACCGCCGATCTGCTGCGCCGCCACGCCGACATGCTGATCGCCCAGTTGCGCGAGGCCGGCTTCGACAAGGTCGATCTGGACTTCGGCAGCTTCGCGGGCGGGGCAGGCAGCGGTGCGGGACGCGACGGCGACCCGCGCCAGGGCTTCGATCACCGCGTCCTCGCGGACCTCTCGGCCGCCGCCACGAGGCCGGCAGCCCATCCCTTCCACGCAACGCGCCAGGCCGCCTCGCGGCCCGAACAGGCGCTTGATCTCAAGGTTTGACAGGGAGCAGCCGACAGCGATGAACGTCACCGAGAACCCCGCCCTGTTTCCGGGCACCGTCGGTGCGCGGCCGCAGACCGCCGCCGCCGGCGCGCCGGATGCCCGGGCCGATTTCCAGACCTTTCTCAGCCTGCTGACCGCGCAACTGCGCAACCAGGACCCGTTGCAGCCGCTTGACTCGACCCAGTTCGTCGCCCAACTCGCCAGCTTCAGCACCGTCGAGCAGATCATCGGCACCAACGAGCGCCTCGACGCGCTCCAGGCCAGCAGCCTCGCATCCGAGATCGCCGCCCTCGGAAGCTGGATCGGCAAGGAGGTCGCCGCCACCGACGGCAGTTTCCGGGCGCCGGGCGGTCCGATCGCCTTCACCGTGCCCGCGATCCCGGGGGCCGAGACGATCTCGGCGCGCGTCGTCGCCCCAACGGGCGCCGAGGTCGCGAGCTTCGAGGTCACGCCCGACGCCAACGGCACCGCCTATTGGAACGGCCGCGACGCCGACGGCGCCTTCGTGCAGGACCGCGCCTTGCGGATCGAGCTGTCCTACGCCGCCCGCGACACCGTGATCACCCAGCAGCCGGCGGCCGTGTTCCGCACGGTCGTCGCGATTCGCGGCACCACCGACGGCATCGCGCTCGACCTCGCCGATGGCGGCACGCTCGATGCGTCCGCGGTCAGCCGGCTGCGCGATCCGCGAACGGCATCGACCCCGCTGCCGCCCTGAGCGGCCGGGCCAGTCCCCGGCGGCACACCCGTGGCGCCGGGCTGCACCCCCGGGCGGGCCCCCTTAGCGCAACTCGCTCATCCGGCGCATGACATGGCGCGCCTCGACCGAGGCGACGTCGATCGCGGCGATCGCCGCATCGGCCCCCGCCGCCGTGACCAGCGCGGGATCGGCGACAAAGGCCGGACCGCCGACGATGACCACGATACCGGCGTTGCGCGACCGCTTGCGCAGTGCCGAAATCGTATGGGTGAACGCCGCCAATCCATTCGTGTCGGTCAGGGAAAGGCCGATCACGTCGAACGGCTGCGCCGCCACGCTCGCGACCAGCTCGTCCTCGCTCGGCGCAGGCATGTACGACACCTGCCACCCCCCGCGACGGAAGAACTCGGCCGCCATTGCGGTGCCAAAGCTGTGGGTCTCGCCCGGCGCCGGCGCCAGCAGGATCGCCGCGCCGCCATCGGCTGCCCGCGGCAGGCGATCAAGCTCGATGCTGACGAAGCGCATCGACCGGATCAAGCTGTTGGTGGCGATCGTCACGTCCAGGATGTCGATCTGGTCCTCGCGCCACAGCCGCCCGAGGCAGTCGGCCGCCGGCGCCAGCAGCCCCAGTTGCAGCGCGTCATGCGTCGCCCCGGCATTCTGCAGCCGCAGCAGCATCTCGCGCGACAACGCATCCTCCGACCGCAGCGCCAGTTCGGTCAGGTCCGCGACCCGCCCGGCCACCGGTCGCGTGTCGATCGGCCGGCGCACGGCATGCGGGTGCGACACCACCAGCCGCGGCACGATGTGCTGTTCGACGACGCGCTTGAGGACATCGGTGGGGAGCGCCGCAAGTGTCTTGCCCCCACGGACGTCAGCCACCTCAAGCGCGCAAGAGGCCCCCCGGCGCATTCTGGCTCCCCGTCGCAGACCGTCATGCGGCCCTCGAAAGTTTCTAATTGATACCAGTCTGTCATAGAAACCAATCGCACATCAAGCCCGCGATCTCCGCCCCTCCCAGGCCGCCGCGGCAGTTCGGTCTCGCCATCGCCGCCGCCCCTTGCTAATGAGCCGGGCGAGGCAGCGGCGCGGGGAACCACATGCGGATCGCGATGATCGGAACCGGCTATGTCGGTCTTGTGTCCGGCGTCTGCCTGTCGGATTTCGGGCACGAGGTGGTTTGCGTCGACCGCGATGCCGCCAAGATCGCACGCCTCGCGGCTGGCGAGGTGCCGATCTACGAGCCTGGGCTCGAGGCGCTTCTGGCCCGCAACACCGCCGCCGGACGGCTGCGCTTCACCACCGATCTTGCCGACGCGATGCAGGGGGCCGAGGCGGTGTTCATCGCCGTCGGCACCCCCACCCGGCGCGGTGACGGCCACGCCGATCTCAGCTATGTGTTTGGCGCGGCCGAAGAACTGGCCCCCCTGATCGCGCGCTACACCGTCGTTGTCACCAAATCGACCGTTCCGGTCGGCACCAATGCCGAAGTTGCGCGCCGGATCCGCGCGGCGGCGCCCGATGCCCCCTTCGACATCGCCTCGAACCCCGAATTCCTGCGCGAGGGCGCGGCGATCGAGGACTTCATGCGCCCCGACCGCGTCGTCGTGGGCGTCACCACCGAGCGCGCCCGCGCCGTGATGGCCGAGATCTACCGCCCCTTGTTCCTGCGCGAGACCCCGATGGTCTGGACCACGCCCGAATCGGCGGAAATGATCAAATACGCCGCCAATGCCTTTCTCGCGACCAAGATCACCTTCATCAACG
>JAVVFE010000371.1:0-3329 GCA_032251175.1 Thermohalobaculum sp. | reverse complement strand
CTGGGGGCAGGGGCCCCCGACGCGGTCGCGATCATCCGCGCCCGCGCCGTGGCGCCCGCCTTCCGGCAGGTGCTGGCGGTCGATGCGGCCGGGCGCGTCGCGATCCATTCCGGCCCCCGGGCGCTCGGCGTCTGGGCCGAGGCCGCGGGACGCGACTGCGCCGCCGGCGGCAACCTGCTGGCGGATGCCGGCGTCCCCGCGGCGATGGTGGCGGGGTTCGAGGCGGCCCGCGGCCATCTGGGCGACCGGCTGGTCGCGGCACTCCGGGCCGGCCTTGCGGCGGGGGGCGAGGCCGGCCCGGTCCGCTCCGCCGGCCTCCTGCTGGTGCGCGAGGTCGCGTGGCCGGTGGCCGACCTGCGGGTGGACTGGACCGAAGCCTGCCCGGTCGCGGCGCTGGCCGATCTCTGGGCGCTCTATGCGCCGCAACTCGATGCCTATGTGACCCGCGCGCTCAACCCGGAGGCCGCGCCCTCCTACGGCGTGCCGGGGGATGAGTGAGGGAGGAACCATGCGCACCGTCCATACCGAGCAACACCGCCTCAGGGCCTCGCAGACCGAGCTTCACGGCGGCCAGCTTGTCCACCCCTTCGAATGCCCCGAGCGGGTCGAGCACATCCTCGCCCGGATCGGGCAGGTCGGGCTGGGGCCGATCGAGGCGCCGCGCGCCTTCGGCCTCGATCCCGTCCTGCGCATCCACGACGCGGGGCTGGTGCGGTTCCTGTCCACCGCCTGGGCCGACTGGCAGGCCGCGGGCTACAAGGGCGAGGCGATCCCGACCTCGTGGCCCTCGCGCCGCATGCCGCGGATGGTGGTGCCCGACGAGATCGATGGCCGGCTGGGCTATTATGCACTGGCCGGCGAGACCTCGATCTCGGGCGGGACGTGGGAGGCGGCGCAGGCAGCCGCCGACGTGGCGCTGAGTGCGCAGGCCATCGTCGCCGGCGGCGCGCGCGCGGCCTTCGCGCTCTGCCGCCCGCCCGGGCACCACGCGGCGCAGGACATGTATGGCGGCTACTGCTTCCTCAACAACGCGGCCATCGCCGCCCAGGCGTTCCGCGACCAGGGCGCGGCCCGCGTCGCCATCCTCGACGTCGATTTTCACCACGGCAACGGCACGCAGGCGATCTTCTACGACCGTGCCGACGTGCTGTTCCTGTCGCTGCACGGCGACCCGAAGCACGCCTTCCCCTACTACCTCGGCGGCGCCGACGAGGTGGGCGCAGGGCCGGGCGAGGGCTTCAACGTCAACCACGCGCTGCCGCCGGGCTGCGACTTCGCCCGCTGGTCGGTGGCGCTCGACGATGCCTGCGCGCGCATTTCGGCCTATGCGCCCGATGCGCTGGTGGTCTCGCTGGGCGTGGACACCTTCGAGAAGGACCCGATCAGCTTCTTCAAGCTGGGCTCGGACGACTTCACCCGCTACGGCGCCCGGATCGCCCGGCTGGGCCTGCCCACGCTGTTCGTGATGGAAGGCGGCTATGCGGTGGCCGAGGTGGGGATCAACACCGTCAACGTGCTGGCGGGCTTCGAGGGGGCGTGAGACCGCGCCGTTCCGACCCCGATCCGCCGCCTTGCGCGTGACACGATGGTCGGGCCCCGGGCTTGACCCGGGGCCTCCTTCCCGCATGCCGCGAGGCGCCATGGGTCAAACCCCGGGGCGCGTGCAGCACAGTCAGCACGGCGTGAGTCGGATTCGGGGAAAACTGGCATGACACCGCGCTCCCGCGCTCCCTGCGGGCATGCGCGCCCCAAGCGATGGCCGGGCCCCGGCCCCCGAGCCGGGGCCGCGCTGGAGCGCGTGCCGCCTGACCCGCCGGGGTGCCCTCGGTCAAGCCCCGGACGGCCGGGCATGGGTCGCCGTCAACGCAGCCCGCCATGACCCCGCGCGCGGTCGGCCGGACCCGGGCCGGCGCCACGTTCGCCGCCCGACCGAACGCCGCCGCCCGATGCCGCGCGGACAGTGAAACACACCCGGCAAGCCTGCGTGATCGCGCACAGGGCGTTGCGCGAGATATTTTATAATATTTTTTGAAAACAACATGATAACCATGCTTTCACGCGTGAAAGCCGGCTCGTTTCACACCTCTCTCCCCACTCGCCCGGCCTGCCTCCCGGGCCCCACGCCACGCCTCAGCGCCGGGCGAAGGGCGGCTCGCCGAAGCGCACCGCCGGGCTCGCCCGACCCAGCAGCGCCACCTCGCGGAACTGGTCCAGGATCGCCGCCGTCGGCGCGAACAGGTCATGCCCCAGCGCCGGGATGAACAGCGAGAAGACGCCCGGCCCCGCCTCGTCCTCGGCCGTCATGCCGCGGTTGCCGCCCCGCCCGCGCCCGGCGAACAGGTCGGCCAGCGGAACGTGGTGGACCGCCGCGATTTCGTCCGGCGCCGGGCACAGCTCCGGGGCGGCGTCGAGCCAAACGACGTGCGGCCGGATCAGATACCCCGCCCGCGTCGGCAGGTCGTCGAGCCGCCCCAGGATGGCGGCCGCATCCGCCACCACGCCCAGCTCCTCGGCCAGCTCGCGCAGCGCCGCCTCGGCCGCGGTCTCGCCCGGGTCGAGCTTGCCGCCCGGCAGCGCGTATTGCCCCGAATGCGCCCTCAGCCGCGCCGCGCGCCGGGTCAGCAACAGCCCCGATCGGCCCGCCTCGCCCGGCACCAGAACGATCGCCACGGCCGCCGGCTTCAACGCCCCGGCGGCGCACGCCTCGCACCTGTGGCGGTCGAGATGGCCGGCGATGCGCGCCCGCAGGGCCGGATCATGCGGAAAGTCGGCGGGCTGCATCGTGGCGGTCTCCTGCTGGCACGGGCCTGACCGCGCGCCCCCGCAGGCTGCGCCAGCCAGCATCCCCGGCGCAAGCCCGGCCGCGTCCTACTGCACCGCCTGGAAGATCAGCCCCGCCGCCAGCGAGCCGGTGAGCGCAAAGCCCAGATAGAGCGCGAACACGCCCCGCTTGACCAGCGCAAACACCGCGATCGCCGCCGGCAGCGACGACACCCCGCCCGCCACCAGGAACGCCAGCCCCGCCCCCGGCGCCATGCCCTGCGCCATCAGCCCCGAGACCAGCGGCAGCGCCGCATAGCCGTTGAGATAGGCCGGCACCCCCACCAGCGTGGCGATCACGATCGGCATGACGCCCTCGCCGCCCACCGCGGCCGCCACCGCCTCGGCCGGCAGCCAGACCAGCATCAGGCTTTCGAGCAGGAAGGCGAGCATCAGCCACCTGGTCAGGAACAGCGTCGCGCGCAGCCCCTCGGCCCGGAACTTCGCGACCCGGGCGGGCTCGTGCCAGAACGCCCAGACCGGGGGTTTTGGATTGCGCATCTTCGCGC
>JAVVFE010000370.1:0-3342 GCA_032251175.1 Thermohalobaculum sp. | reverse complement strand
CGGCCGATCGCCTGGATCTCGTTGACCGGGTAGCCGTCGAAGGTGATGGCGTCGAGCTGGATCAGCGCCTCGAGCCGGTCATTGTGCCGCGCCGCATAATGCGAGGCGATGCCCGAGCCCCAGTCGTCGGCGATCAGCACGAACTTGCGGCCCGGATACTCGTGCTGCATCAGCTTCTCGATGTAGTCGACATCGTTCTGCCAGTGCCACAGGTCGTTCTCGGCCGGGTTGTCGCGCCGGCCATACATGCGGGGCTGGGTCGACTCGCCCATGCCCAGCATGTCGATGGCGATGGTCTCGCAGAACCGGCCCAGGAAGCGCTGGACCTCCTCCCACTGGGCGCGGTTGCAGGGGACGCCGTGGATCATCAGGACCAGCGGGCCGGCATCGCCGGTCTTGGTCCAGGCAATCTCGAACTTGTTGGTCCAGCCGGTTTGCGGCGCGTGCGGCCAGCCGGTCTGCACCAGGCCCTCGGCGGGGGCGTCGTAGGCGAAGCGGCCATAGCTGGTCGCGCCCGCGCTGCGGTAGATGGCGAGGTCGACATCATTGCCGGCCGCGCGCACCGGCGGGTGGCTCAGCGCGCCATACAGGCGATCGGCGTCGATTTTCCCGGGCATGTCGTGTCCTTTCGCTGTTCTTGCGTGAAATCCTGCGGTCTCAGAAGGTCCAGGTGAAGCCGGCGCCGACCTGGAATTCGTTCACTTCGATGTCGGTGCCGCCGATGCTGCGGTCGCCGTCGAAGGCATAGCCGCCCTGCACGTCGAGGCGCAGGCGCTCGGTCACCTGATAGCCGGCGCCGGCGCTGATCTGCTGCTGCCAGAACGGCTGGGTCAGCGTCGCCTGCACGAACTGCACCAGATCGGGCGTCACCGGCACCGTGCCGCCGCCCAACGCGAGGCTGCCGATCGAGCCGATCGAGTTGCCGACATTCTTCTTCTGCAGGTCGGTCGAGTAGCTGTAGCCGAGCCGGAACGCCAGATCGCCCATCCGGTACTGGCCGCCCAGCGCGAAGATGTGCTGGTCCTGCCAGACGTCCTCGAACCCGTCGGCGTTGCTCCAGTTCTTCCAGCGGTAGTTGAACTCGACCAGCCAGTCGGACGCGAACAGATCGGTCGTGGCGATGCCGAAGCCCACCATCTGCGGCAGGGTCAGGTCGAAATCGGTGAAGGTGCCGGGCGAGGTTTCGGTCACCCCCTCGAACTCGTATTTCAACGGCGAGGTATAGCTCGCGCCGATCGCGACCGGCCCCAGATCGTAGGTCGCCCCCACCGAGCCGCGGAAGCCGAAGGCATCCTTCAGGGCGGTGTTGTCGACCAGCCCAAGCTCGAGCAGCCCGAAGCCGAGCGTCGCCGCGGCGCCGATCGTCAGATCCTCGGTCAGGTCATAGGCGGCGCCGAAATTTGCCGCGAAGGACAGGAACTCGACCTTCGGGCGGACGATCGGCGACACGTTGCGGAAATCGGCGCCCAGCCCGCTGTTGACGGTGATGCCCCCGCCCACCACCAGGCTCTCGCCGATCCGTTGCAACGCCGCGGTCTGCGGCAGCAGGTAGCTGTCGGACTCGGACGAGGCCGAGAACGGCGCGCCGGTGATGCTGCCATCGTGGTCGGCCTTGGCCGTCACGTCGAGATAGGTGCCGCCGAGGGTGAAGCTGGTCTCGCCCTGAAGCTGCGACATGGTCGCGGGGTTGCCGAAGGCGGCGGCGACCGGATCCTGCGGCCGCACCAGGCCCACGCCCGCCATGCCCCCCGCCGCCGGGGTCATCGAGATGTCAAAGTCCGACCCGAAGTTTCCTGCCAGTGCCGGGAGCGCGCCAAGCGTCGTTGCCCCGAGCATGACGGCGAGCGTCACTGTTTGAGTAGTCATTGCTAATCCTCCCCGATTGGAATCATGCCTGAACGGCATGATTCCTTTTCTTATGTTGCGCAGATGGTGAGCGTTGATTTCCAAGTGTGTCAACAAAGAATATTCATGAATGATCTTTGCGCATCACCTCCCATCCCTGACAGCCGGCAGCGGGCGCCATGCCGCGGGAGAAATCGCCTTCGTCGCAAAGCTGTTAGACGCGATACAGTTGCGTCGGGCCGGCCATCGGCGTAATCCTTTGTGCTGAGCAAAGATGATCAGCATTCACACGGAGCGGATATGAGCGCTGACGATGATGCCGGACTCCTCGACATTCACGAGGCCGCGCGCTTCCTCCGGGTCAGCGAGGTGTCGATCCGGCGTTACACCAATTCTGGCGAGCTGCCCTGCCTGCGGGTCGGCGGGCGGCGTCAGCGCCGGTTCCGGCGGGTGGATCTGGAACGTTTTCTGGGCATGATGCCCGGGAACGCGGCGGCTGCCGAGGTTCCGGCCCCCGGTCCCGCTCCAGCCCCGCTATCGGCCTCCGCGCCGCAGCCGCAGCCGCAGTGGAAGATGGTGCCGCGCGGCCCGGCGCGGGGCAGCCTCACGCTCGAAGGGCTCGAGATCGCCTATGGCAGCCATCTGTGCCAGCTCTACGAGAGCGAGCGCGGCCGCATCCAGATGGCGCTGCCCTTCCTGGCCGACGGGCTGGCCGAGGGCGACGCCTGCTTCCTCGTCGCCTCCGAGCCCAGCCGCGCGCAGCTGATGGCCGCGCTCGACGAGGCGCGCGGCGGGCTGGCCGAGGACATCTCGTGCGGCCGGCTGCGGCTGCTCGAGCGCGCGACCAGCGGGACCGAGATGCTCGACCGGCTCGAGCGCGCCTTCTCGGCGGCGCTGAGCGATGGCTACCGGGGGCTCAGGCTGCTGGGCGACATGGCGTGGTTTCTCGATGTCGGCATGGACAGCGACGAACTGATGGATTTCGAGCTGCGCTATGACCGGCTGATCGGCCACAGCTATCCGGTGGTCAGCCTGTGCCTGTATGACGCCCGGCGCTTTTCGGGGGTCGAACTGTTGCACACGCTGAAGTGCCATTCCGACACCTTCAGCCTGCCGCTGAACCGCTTCCTGTTGCGCTGAGGCGCGCCCCACGCGCGCGCGCGCGCCCCGCGTGGGTCAGGGCGGCGGGGCCTCGCCCGGGGCGGCATCGTCCCGGCGCCAGCCCTCGATGCGAAAGCCGAGACGGGCGGCGGGGTCGAGGGTGACCAGCGCCTCGCGCGCATGGACCGCGCCGCTTTGAGCGCGCGCGACGGCGCGGATCGTGAAGCGGTTGCCCGGGCTCGCGGCGTAAGTGGCGCCGCGCGGCGGCGGCACTGCGGGGTCGGCGCCACGAGCCGAGAGATAGCGATCCGCCTCGACCGCATCGACGGCGTGCTGCGCCAGCAGGGCGGCGCGGGTGGCGACGCGGGCATCGACGCGGCGCGCGAACGGGCCGAT
>JAVVFE010000369.1:0-3348 GCA_032251175.1 Thermohalobaculum sp. | reverse complement strand
CGGGAAGCTGAGCAACCCGGCGCCGACGAAGCCCACCGCCATGACCGTGGTGACGGACGACGACTGCACCACCGCGGTGACCGCCGCCCCCGTCGCCGCCCCCGACAGCGGCGTGCGGGTGAAGCGCGCAAGCCAGCGGCGCAATGCCTCGCCCGCCAGTGCGCGCAGCCCTTCGGTCAGGATCAGCATGCCCAGCAGGAACAGCCCCACGCCCCCCGCGGCGAAAAGAAGGTCGCGCATCATGGCCGCATGATGCAGGCCGCGCGGGGCAGGGCGCAAGGGCGCGACGGGTATGGAAAAAGGCGCGGACCCTGCGGCCCGCGCCTCTCTCACGCGCTCGCGCGCGTCACTTCGTCAGTTCGGTCCAGATCGCGGTGTAGATTTTCTGCACCTCGGGCGGGCAGGTCGGGCTGAAGCGGCCGGCGGCCAGGTGCTCGGCCGGGATCACCACCTCGGGCGCGGTCTTCATGTCCTCGGGCATGAAGGCTTCCGACCCCTTGATGCCGTTCGCATAGCGCGCGAAGGCAGAGATCATCGCCGCGTTCTCGGGGTCCATGATGAAGTTCATGAACAGCTTGGCGTTCTCGACGTTCTGCGCGTCCTTGAGGATCGCCGCCGAGTCCATCCACAGGACGTAGCCCTCCCTCGGGTAGCCATAGCGCACGTCCGGGTTCTGCAACCGCGAGCGGAACGCAGCACCATTCCAGTAGAGCGCGCCCGCCAGGTCCTTGCGCGCGAACTTCTCGATGATGCCGTAGTCCATCGAGATCCACTTCTCTTTCGCCGCCGTCAGCGTGTCGCGGACCTTTTTCAGCACCTCCTTGTCGCCGGTGCAGGCCTCGCCGCCATGGTAGTAGATGGCGGTGTGCATCACATCGAGCATTTCAGGCGCGACGTTGATCTTGCCGGCAAGCTCGTCGGGCGGATTGAAGATCACGCCCGAGGTGTTGATGTCGCCCTTGTAGACCGAGGTGTCGACCACCACGCCGACCGAGCCCCACTGCCACGGCACCGAGTAGTGGCGGCCCGGATCCCAGTCGACATTCACCCAGACGGGATCGACGTGTCCGAAGTTCTCCATCTGGTCGGGGCGCGATTCCAGCAGCAGGCCCTCCTCGATCCAGATCGGCACATAAGAGGCCGAAGGCACCACGATGTCGAAGCCGTGCCCGCCCGCCTTGACCTTGGCCAGCGCAGTGTCGTTCGAGTCGTAGTCGGTGATCGAGACCTTGATGTTATGGGCCTTCTCGAACTTCTCGATCATCTCGGGGCTGGTGTAGTTGCCCCAGTTGTAGATGTTGAGCACGCCGTCGGCGGCGGCCGACCCGGCCGTGGCGATCAGCGCCAGCGCGGTGACGGCGCCCGTGAGGTGTCTGGTCATCGTGGTCTCCCTGCGTTTGTGTGGGGCCATGCTAGCCCCGCTTCCGGTTGAGAAGGAACAGGATCGTCACGATCACGACCGACACGGCGATGAGCACGGTCGAGATCGCGTTGATTTCAGGCGTGATGACGCGGCGAAGCTGGCCCAGCATGTAGGTCGGCAGCGTGTCCTGCCCCGCCGACTTCACGAATTCGGTGATCACCACGTCGTCGAGCGAGATCACGAAGGCCAGCATCGCCCCCGCCAGGATCCCCGGCATCATCAGCGGCAGCGTCACCCGCCGGAAGGCGCGCCAGGGCGTGGCGTAGAGATCGGCCGCTGCGGTTTCCAGCGTCAGGTCCATGCCCTCGAGCCGGGCGCGGATCGGCAGGTAGGCGAAGGGGATGCAGAACGCGGTGTGGGCGAGGATCAGGTAGCCGAGCCCGGTGTAGCCGGTCACCTGCTTGACCATCGCGAACAGGATCAGAAGCGCCACGCCGGTGACGATCTCGGGCACCATCAGCGGCTGGTTGATCATCGCGTAGACCGCGGTCTGGCCGCGGAACGCCTTGCGCCGCGTGGTGCCCAGCGCCGCCGCCGTCGCAAGCCCGGTGGCGAGCCCCGAGGCGAAGCCCGCCACGACCAGCGAGCGGATCGTGGCTTCCTGCACCTGGCTGTTCCCCCAGGCGGCGACATACCAGCGCCACGAGAACCCCTCCCACACCGCGATCGAGGTGCCAGCGTTGAACGAATAGGCCACCAGCGTCACGATCGGCGCATACAGCATCAGGAAGGTGACCAGCGCGATCGCCCCGAAGCCCGGCATGCGGCGGATCTGGAAGGCGCGCTCAGCCACGCGGCGCACTCCCGCGCTGCACGGTGCGGACGTAATACAGCAGCGCCACCATCACCACCGCCAGCAGCGTGATCGACAGCGCCGCCCCCAGCGGCCAGTTGCGGCCCTGGCCGAACTGCAATTCGATCAGGTTGCCCAGCATCATGTTCTTGCCGCCGCCCAGCACCCGGGGCGTGACATAGGCGCCGAGCGAGGGGATGAACACCAGGATCGACCCCGCGACGATGCCGGGCTTGACCAGCGGCAGGATCACCCGGCGCAGCACGCGAAGCCGCGAGGCGTAGAGGTCGTAGGCCGCCTCGACCAGCCGGAAGTCGAACTTCTCCATCGAGGCATAGACCGGCAGCACCATCAGCGGCAGGTAGACATAGGTCATCCCCACCAGGATCGCGAAATCGGTGTAGAGCATCTGCACCGGCTCGCTGACGATGCCGAGCCCGGTGAGCGCCGAATTCACCAGCCCCTCGTTGCGGATCACCTCCATGATCGCAAAGGTCCGGATCAGCAGGTTGGTCCAGAACGGGATGGTGATCAGGAACAGCCAGACATTGCGGCTCTCGCGCGGGCGGGTGGCGATGAACCAGGCGGTGGGAAAGCCGAACCCCAGGCACAGGACCGTGGTCAGGAACGACAGCCGCACCGAGCGCCAGAAGATCGACAGATGCGCATCCGCCAGCCCGATTGTGTCGTCGAAGATGTCGCGCGCCAGGACCACGCTGAACCAGGCATCGGTCGAAAAGGTCCATTCCACGCCGCCATACCGCCCGGCCTCGAGGAAGGAATAGACCAGCACGATCAGCAGCGGCCCCGCGGCGGCGATCAGCAGCACCGCCAGCGCCGGCGCCACCAGCAGCCAGGATGTCCGCACCTCGCGCGCCCGGGCCGCCGCAGCCAGCGCGCCCGCGGCATCGGGCGGGGCGGCAGGCTGGGCGGGGGCGAGGGGGGCGTGCATCTCAGTCCCTCAGCACCTGCACCGCGCCGGGCGGCAGGCCGATGCCGATCTCGGCGCCGGGCGCCAGCGTCTCGGCGGCGTCGCGCCGGTTCTGGCGGCGCAGCACGAACGGCCCGCCGGTGGCCAGCCGGATGTGATAATGCGTGTCGGTGCCGAAATAGACGATGCTCTCGACCCGGC
>JAVVFE010000368.1:0-3349 GCA_032251175.1 Thermohalobaculum sp. | reverse complement strand
AGCCCCACCCGTCCCCGCCCCCGGCCGGACCACGCGCCAGCGGCAGGGATGACGCACCTCCCTCCCCCCTCGCGGGGGAGGGCCGGGGTGGGGGTCGCACCCCCCGACGCATGCCAGGGAGCACCGCAATGGACCTGACCTACACCCCCGAGGAACAGGCCTTCCGCACCGAGGCCCGCGCCTTCATCGCTGCCAACCTGCCGGCCGCGCTCGCCGCCAAGGTCAAGGGGGCCAAGCGCCTCGCCAAGGCCGACTACGAGCTGTGGCACGCCCGCCTGCAGACGCGGAACTGGCTCGCCTGGCACTGGCCGGTCGAGCATGGCGGCCCCGGCTGGGCGCCGGCCCAGAAGCACATCTTCGAGGAGGAGATGATCGCCGCCGGCGCCCCCCGCATCATCCCCTTCGGCGTCAACATGCTGGGTCCGGTGCTGATCAAGTTCGGCACCCCCGCGCAGAAGGCGCACTGGCTGCCCCGGATCCTCAGCGGCGCCGACTGGTGGTGCCAGGGCTATTCCGAACCCGGCTCGGGCTCCGACCTCGCCTCGCTGCGCACCCGCGCGGTGCGCGAGGGCGACCACTACATCGTCACCGGCCAGAAGACCTGGACGACGCTGGGCCACCACGCCAACATGATGTTCTGCCTGGTGCGCACCGACCCGGACGTGAAACCGCAGGAAGGCATCAGCTTCCTGCTGATCGACATGACCGCGCCGGGCATCGAGATCCGCCCCATCGTCACGCTCGACGGCGAGCACGAGGTCAACGAGGTGTTCCTCACCGATGTCCGCGTCCCCGTGGAAAACCTCGTGGGCGACGAGAACAAGGGCTGGACCTGCGCCAAATACCTGCTGGGGTTCGAGCGCACCGGCATCGCCGGCGTCGCCTTCTCCAAGGCCGCGCTTGCCCACCTCAAACGCGTCGCGCGCGACACCCGCCACAACGGCCGCCCGCTCGCGAACGACCCCCAGTTCGCCGCCCGCATGGCCCGGCTCGAGATCGACCTGATGGCGATGGACATCTTCAACCTGCGCGTGATCGCCGCCGCCGCAAAGGGCCAGGCACCGGGGCCCGAGGCGTCGCTCCTCAAGATCAAGGGCACCGAGGTGCGCCAGGAAGTCTCCGACCTCATCCGCCGCGCGCTCGGCCCCTACGCCATGCCCTTCCTGCCCGAGGCCCTCGACGAGGGCTGGAACGGCGAGCCCGTGGGCCCCGACCACGCCAACCCCGCCGCCAGCCAGTATTTCAACCTGCGCAAGTCCTCGATCTATGGCGGCTCGAACGAGATCCAGAAGAACATCTACGCCAAGCTCGCGCTCGGGCTCTGAGGGGGATCATGGACTTCACGCTCTCCGAGGAACGCCGGATGCTGGCGGACACCGCCGCCCGCTTCCTCGCCGACCGCTACGACATCGCCACCCGCCACCGCGCAGCCAGCGCGTCGGACGGCTTCGACCGCAAGCTCTGGGCCGAGATGGCCGACCTCGGCCTGATCGGCGCGCTGGTGCCGCCCGAATCGGGTGGCTTCGGCGGCGCGGGCGAGGATGTGGCGCTGGTGTTCGAGCATCTGGGCCGCGCGCTGGTGGTGGAACCCTTCCTCGCCAGCGGCATCCTCGGCCTCTGGCCGCTGGTGCGCGCGGGCGAGGGCGATCTGGTCGAGGCCGTGATCGCCGGCCGCGCCCTCGTGGCGCTGGCCCATGGCGAGCCCGAGGCGCGCTACGCGCTGTCGGAGGTCGCAACCCGCGCCGATGAGGCGGGCGGCTGGCGCCTCACCGGGCGCAAGTCGGTGGTCATCAATGGCGACAGCGCCGATCTGCTGGTGGTCTCGGCCCGCGTCTCGGGCGACACCGCCGCACCCAACGGGCTGGGGCTGTTCGTCGTGGACGCGGGCGCCCCCGGCGTCGCCCGCCGCGGCTATGGCACGGTCGAGGGCGGGCGCGCGGCGGAAATCACGCTCAAGGCCACCCCCGCCCGCCCGCTGGGCGAGCCCGGCCAAGCCTTCCCCGTGATCGAGGAAACCATCGGCCGCGGCGCCCTCGCGCTGGCTGCCGAGGCCGTGGGCATCATGGAGGTGTGCAAGGACACCACGCTCGACTACCTCAAGACCCGCACGCAGTTCGGCAAGCCGCTCGGCGCCTTCCAGGTCCTGCAACACCGCATGGTCGAGATGGTGCTGGAGATCGAGCAGGCCCGCTCGGCCGTGATGCTCGCCGCCGGCACCCATCAATCCTGTCGCCTGACCCGCGAGCGCAACCTCGCCGCCGCCAAGCACCTGACCGGCCGCGTCGGGCGCCGCGTGGCCGAGGAGGCGATCCAGATGCATGGCGGCATCGCCATGACCTGGGAATATCCGCTCTCGCATTACGCCAAGCGCCTTGTCATGCTCGACCACATGCTGGGCGACACCGATCACCATCTCGACCGCTTCATCCGGCTGGGGCGCGAGGAGGACGCATGACGCAGGGGCGCATCGGGCTCGAACGCACCGGCGCGGTGCTGACCGTCACCAACGCCGATCCCGCCACGCGCAACGCGCTGGGCTGGGACTTCTACGACGGCTTCCGCGCCATCCTCGATGAAGCCGCCGAAGACCCCCGCACCCGGGCCATCGTGCTGACCGGCGCCGGCGGCTTCTTCTGCTCGGGCGGCAATGTTGCGGGGTTGGCGGAACGGGCGAAGGCCAGCCATGCGGTGCGCCGCGCCTCGGTCGAGAAACTCCACGGCATGATCCGCGCGATGCGCGCCTGCCCCAAGCCGATCGTCGCCGCCATCGAAGGGGGCGCCGCCGGCGCGGGCGTCTCGATGGCCTTGGCCTGCGACCTGATCGTGGCGGCGCGCGACGCGTATCTGTCCGTCGCCTATGTCCGCATCGGCCTCACGCCCGACGGCGGCGCGACCGCGTGGCTCGCCCGCGCCCTGCCCCGCGCGCAGGTCGCCGAGATGGTGATGACCGGCGACCGCGTGGGCGTCGAGCGGCTGCACGCCTTGGGCCTGATCAACCGTCTGACCGACCCGGGTGCTGCGCTGGCCGAGGCCCAGGCGCTCGCCGCCCGCCTCGCCGAAGGCCCCGCTGCCGCGCTGGCCGCCGCCAAGGCGTTGATCGCCGAGGCCGCCGAGGCCAGCCTCGACACCCAGCTCGATGCCGAGGCCGCCGCCATCGCCGAGGCGCTGGGCGGGGCGGAGGCCGCCGAGGGGATCGCGGCGTTTCTGGAGAAGCGCAAGCCGCGCTGGTGAGGGGGGCGCCGTTCCGGGCCATGCTGCGCATGGTGGAGCGGAGGCCGCGGGAGACGCCGTGACCCGTGACCCGTGACCCGTGACCCGTGACCCGTGACCCGTGACCCGTGACCCGTGA
>JAVVFE010000367.1:0-3349 GCA_032251175.1 Thermohalobaculum sp. | reverse complement strand
ACTCGGCGAACTCGGCTGGGCTGACCGGCTGGTCGGCGCGCGCTGGCAGGCTGGCGAGCAGGATCGCGGCACTGAGGGCAAGGACATGGTACATCATGGCCGCAGCATTCCCCGGCCGCGGTCCGGGTGCAAGCGGAACGAGGTGTCGAGCGGGGCGAGGCAGTGGCGCTCCGAGCAGGGCTGGAGCCGCAGCCTCAGCATGTCGGCCTGGGGTGCGATGGCGACCTCGACCCGCCCGTCGAGCACCCGCACGGGGCGGTCGGCGAACCCGGCGGCGATGTCGTGCGCGGGCGGCCAGTCGGCCTGGCCGCCATCGAGCGTGGCGCCGGTCAGCTCGCCCGCGCCGGGGTCGGGTGCGTTCACATGCCAGCCGGGGGCGATGTCGAGCACCAGCCGCCGGCCGCCCTGCCCCAGCCGCGCGCGGATCGCGCCCTGGGCCAGCGTGCGGCGCGCGCCGCTCTCGCCCTCGGCCAGGATCCGCGCGGCGGCGAGCGTGTCGGGCCTGAGCAGCGGCACCTGCGCGAGCGGGCCTGCCAGCGCGCCGATCAGGCGCCCAGCCCGGGCGGCAATGCCGGGGTCGGGCGCGCGCAGGGCGAGCCGGGCAAAAAGCTCGGCCGCCGCACTTTCACCCGCGGGGGTCGCGCCGTCGGCGGCGTCAAAGATCGGGCCGAACGGGCCGTCGGCCTCGGCCATCCTGAGGCGCCCGGACGGATCGGCGAAGGCTGTGGTGGCGGCGTCGGCGAGGGCTGCGGCACGCGCGCCCCAGACCGCTCCCGCCCCGGCATCGGCCAGCGCGAGAAAGCCGAGCCCCAACCAGGCGTAATCCTCGAGCGTGCCGGCGCCGATCGCCCGCCCCTCGGCCCAGAGCCGCGCGAGCCGGCGTCCGTCCCACAGCCGCGCCCACAGCGTCTCGCCCGCCCGGGCGCCGGCGGCGGCGAGGTCGGGGCGGCCGAACGCCTCGGCGGCTTCGGCCAGCGCCCGGATCATCAGGCCGTTCCAGCCGGCGATCACCTTGTCGTCGCGGATCGGCCGGGGGCGGGTCTCGCGCCCCGCGCGCAGCCGGTCGAGCACGGGGTCGAGCCGGTCGAAATCGGGCGCGGCCGCGGGGTCGAGATGGGCGACCGCGCCGGCCTCGACGGTGGGCGGCTGGTCGAGGCCGAGCGCGGGCACCGCCCAGGCGGCATCGGCGCCCATCAGGGCCGCGGCCTCGGCCGGGCGCCAGACGTAGAATGCCCCCTCCTCGCGCCGGCCGCCGGCGTCGAGGCTGTCGGCGTCCTCGGCGGCGTGGAAGGCGCCGTCGGCGTCGGTCATGTCGCGCATGACATAGGCGAAGCAGCGCTCGGCCGCGCGGCGCCAGGCGGGGTGGCCGGCGATTTCCCAGCCTTCGACCAGGGCGCGGGCGATCTGGCCCTGGTTGTAGAGCATCTTCTCGAAATGCGGCGTGCGCCAGTCGGGATCGACGGTGTAGCGGTGGAAGCCGCCGCCGGCATGGTCGTGGATGCCGCCCGCGACCAGCGCGTCGAGGCTGCGCGCCGCCATCGCCCAGGCGAGCGTGTCGCCGGTGCGCCGCCAGTGGTCGATCAGGTAGAGGATGAACCCCTCCTGCGGGAACTGCTGGCTGCGGGAGAAGCCGCCCTCGTCCTCGTTGAACATGCCGGCAAGCTGGCCGGTGACGAGGCCGAACACGGCCGGGTCGATTTCGGCCATCGCGGTGCCGGCCCCGGCGCCGGGGCCCTGGCGGTTGACGGCCTCGGCAAGCTGGGCTGCCACCCGCTCGACCTGGGCGCGCCGGTCGCCGGCCCAGGCCTCGGCCACGGCGCGCAGCACGCCGAGGAACTGCGGGCGCGGGAAATAGGTGCCGGTGTGGAACGGCCGCCCGTCGGGCATCAGGAACAGCGAGTTCGGCCAGCCGGCATGGCCCTGCTGGAGCTGGGTGGCGGTGATGTAGATCTGGTCGAGATCGGGGCGTTCCTCGCGGTCGAGCTTGACCGGCACGAAATGGCGGTTGAGGACCGCCGCCACCTCGAGATTGTCGAAGCTCTCGTCCTCCATCACATGGCACCAGTGGCAGGTGGCGTAGCCCACGCTGAGGAAGATCGGCAGGTCGCGCGCCCGGGCCTCGGCCAGCGTCTCGGGCGACCAGGCGTGCCAGTCGACCGGGTTGTGGGCGTGCTGGATCAGGTAGGGCGAGGCCTCGAGGATCAGCCGGTTCACGAAGCGGGCGCGTCCCTGCCCGTCCAGCAGATGGGTGCGCGGGCGGTAATCCGGCCCCCTCGCCTGCCATGCGGCGGCGAGGCGGGCGTCGAGCGCGGGGTCGCGCGCGGCAGACGGGGGCGTCTCGGCCATCGGGTGCTCCGCTTCGGGTTGTTCGCCGCCATGGCCCCATCGTCCGGGCCGACGCCACGCAGCGCAGCATCCCGGGCGCGGCGCTGTCAAGCCCGGGCCGCACCCCGCGCCTGCGGCGACGCGAAGGTTCCGGCGTGGCGCCCTGGTCCCTATATTGGACTGACACGATCTGAGGAGGGCCGGATGAGACGCATCAGCCTCGGCGTCGCGGCGGGCGCGCTCGCGCTCCTCGTCGCCGGCACGGCACTGGCCGGGATCGTCGGGCTCAGGCCGGGCGGGGTCGGCGGGCTTGGGCCGAGCGCGCCGCAGAGCCTGTCGCCCGCGCCCGACCGGACGCGGCCCGAGCGCCCGCACCGCCCGCGCCCCCGCCATCGGCGCGAGGTGCTGGTGGTGCCGTTCTTCCACGGCGATCGCCGCACCCGGGTCGAGCGCGAGACGGTCCTCGTTCCCGTCCCCGCGCCGACGCCCGAGCCCGAGGCGGCGCCCCCTCCGCCGCCCGACCCGCATGGCGCCATCCGGCGCCTGCCCGCGCGGGGGGCTGCCCCCGCCACCGCCGTGCCCGCGGCGGGTGCCGCCATCGCGCCGGACGTGCCGCTCGTCATCCTCGACTGGCGCGTCCATGCCCTGCCCGAGCCGCCGCCCGGCGAGATCTGGGTGCGCCTGCGCGGCGAGGTGCTGCGCATCGACGCAACCAGCCGCGTGGTGCGCGCCAATGGCGTCGCGCCCGCGGCAGCCGCGGCACCCGCGCCGGACTGACGGGCGGCGAAACCCGCGCGAGCCCCGGGCGCGTTACCCCCGTCGCGGGCGAGATCGGCTGCCGGGCCGCCATTCGGGCGGGGTCAAGAGCAGGGCGCGCCGCAGCGGCCGGGTCGTGCGGCCCGCGCGGGCGCCGGGCGCGGGGTCCCCGCCGCGGGCGAGATCGGCTGCCGGGCCGCCACCCGGGCGGGGTCAAGAGCAGGGCGCGCCGCAGCGGCCGAGTCGTGCGGCCCGCGCGGGTCCCGGG
>JAVVFE010000366.1:0-3353 GCA_032251175.1 Thermohalobaculum sp. | reverse complement strand
AACCTCGACGATCCGCCCCAACGGATCGGTCCGGCTGGCATGCAGCCGTGCCTCAATATGCCAATGCCGGCGCGCCTCGGTCAATTCGGTTTCGACCGTGCGGCCCTTGGGAAACAGAAGAACCGTCCCCGGCCGGCAGAATCGCGCCGCAAGGCCGAGGAGAATGTCCAAAGCCGCGAGCGCGCGCGCCGAGATCACATCGGCCTGGTGCGGTTGCGCCGCCTCGATCCGCGCGGTCTCGATGGCCACCGACACGTCCATCTCGCGCGCGGCGGCGTGCAGGAAGGCGCATTTGCGCGCGTCGCTCTCGATCAGGATGACGCGGCAGTCCGGGGCGCGCTCGGCAAGGATCGCGGCGATCACGAGGCCGGGGAAGCCGGCGCCCGAGCCGAGATCGAGCCAGACGCCGGGACGCGGCGGCGCGAGGTCGGCCAACTGCGCCGAATCGGCGATGTGGCGGGCCCAGAGATCCTCGAGCGTGGCGCGCGAGACGAGGTTGATCCGCGGCGCCCAGCGGCGCAGCACCGTCTCGAGCGCCGCGAGCCGCGCCATCGTTTCACGTGAAACACCGAAGGCTCTAGCGAAGGCGTCGGGTGTCACGCCTGCCTCCGCCGGGCTGATTGCTGCGTCAGGGCGAGGATCAGCGCAAGGGCCGCGGGGGTCATCCCCTCGATCCGCGCGGCCTGGCCCAGCGTTTCCGGGCGGACTTGCGCGAGCTTTCCCCGCAGTTCGGACGAGAGACCGGAAATGGCCGTGTAGTCAATGTCTTGAGGAAGGCTGCGCCCTTCCTCCGCCTGCAGTCGAGCGGCCTGCGTGCGCTGCCGGGCCTCGTAGGTGCGGTAGAGCGCCTCGCGCTCGATCTGGCGGGCGGTCTCGGCATCGAGAGCAGTCAGTTCCGGCCAGACGCGGGCGAGCATCGCGATGTCGATGCCGGGATGGGCCAGAAGCGCATGCACGTCGCGCCGGATGCCATCCTGGTTGACCACAACACCGTGCCGCGCAAGCTCCGGCGGTGTCATCGACAGCCGGCCGGCAAGGCTGCGCGCGGCCGCGAGCCGCTCGATCTTGCCCTCGAACGCCTGCCTGCGGGCGACCGACACGCAGCCGGCCGCAAGGGCCACCGGCGTCAGGCGCTGGTCGGCGTTGTCGGCGCGCAGGCTCAGGCGAAACTCCGCGCGCGAGGTGAACATGCGGTACGGTTCGGACACGCCATGCGTGACCAGATCGTCGATCAGGACGCCGATATAGCCCGCATCCCGGCCGAGGATCACCGGCGCGGCTCCGCGTGCCAGGGCGGCGGCATTCAGCCCCGCGATCAGGCCTTGTGCCGCCGCCTCCTCATAGCCGGTTGTCCCGTTGATCTGGCCGGCAAGAAACAGGCCCGGCAAGTCCTTGAGCGCGAGCGTCCGGGTCAGCGCACGGGGGTCGACATAGTCATACTCGACCGCATAGCCCGGCTTGAGGATTTCCGCCCGTTCGAGCCCCGGAATGCTGCGGACATAGGCTTCCTGTACCGCCACCGGCAGGGATGTCGAGATACCATTCGGATAGATCGTGTGATCGTCGAGCCCCTCGGGCTCGAGAAACACCTGGTGCGACGTCTTGTCGGCGAACCGGACGATCTTGTCCTCGATCGAGGGGCAGTAGCGCGGGCCGATGCCCTCGATCCGGCCGGAGTAGAGCGCGGACTGGCCGAGGTTGTCGCGGATGATCTGGTGGGTCTGCGCGGTGGTGTGGGTGATGTGGCACGAGACCTGGCGCACGGCCGGTGCTTGCGTGAGGGATGAGAAGAAGCTTGGATCGTCATCGCCCGGCTGTTCCTCGAGCATCGCGAAATCGATGCTGCGGCCATCGAGACGCGGCGGCGTTCCGGTCTTGAGGCGCCCCATCGGCAGGCCGAGGCTGCGAAGGTTGGCGGCGAGGCGCTGCGCCGCCGGGTCGCCGAGGCGGCCGGCCGGGCGGGTCTCGCGGCCGATATGGATCACGCCGCCCAGGAAGGTTCCCGTCGTCAGCACCGCCGCGGCGCAGGAAATCGCTGTGTTGTCAGCCAGTTGAACACCGGTGAGGTGCCCGTTCCGGATCGACAGGCCCGCGACCTCGGCCTCGATGACCGTGAGGTTCGCTGTCCCGGCCACGTCGCCCTGCACGAACCGGCGATACAGCGCCCGGTCGCACTGCACGCGCGGGCCCTGGACCGCCGGGCCCTTGCGCCGGTTGAGCAGGCGGAACTGGATGCCAGCGGCATCGGCGGCGCGCCCCATGATACCATCGAAGGCGTCGATCTCGCGCACCAGGTGGCCCTTGCCGAGCCCACCGATTGCCGGATTGCACGACATCTCGCCGATGCGGTCGAAGCGGTGCGTTATCAGCGCCACCGCCACGCCTGTCCGCGCCACGGCCAGCGCCGCCTCGGTGCCAGCGTGGCCGCCACCGATCACCACCACGTCGAAGCCGGATCGTTTCACGTGAAACACTCCTACTTGCCCAGGCAGAAATTGGCAAACACGCGGTCCAGCATGTCCTCGACCCCGACACGGCCGACCAGACGGCCCAGGCTGTCGAGCGCGAGGCGGAGGTCTTCCGCAACGAGTTCCGGCGCACCGCTGCCAAGTGCTGCGCGCGCCCGGGCGAGGGCTGCCAGTGTCTCGCCCAGCGCGGCACGGTGCCGGGCGCGGCTTGCGACGGCGTCCTGCGGAATCCGGGCGGCGAGGCGGTCATGGATCGCGTCGAGCAGCGCGCCCACACCCTCGCCGGTGACCGTCGAGATCAGGTGGCCGCCGGGCCCGCGGCCAAGATCGGCCTTCGACCACACGGCAAGATCGCCGGCCATCCGCAAGCCCGCGCAGATCGCGTCGGACCGGGCATCAGCTGCCTCGACATGCAGCCGCAGGTCTGCGGCCCTGGCGCGGTCGATCGCCCGACCGACACCGATGCATTCGACCGGATCGGCCGTCTCGCGCAGGCCGGCCATGTCGAGAAAGGTCACCGGCAGGCCGCGAAGATCGTAGCGCAGTTCGATCACATCGCGGGTGGTTCCTGGAACGGGTGAGGTAATAGCCATCTCACGCGCCGCCAAATAGTTGATAAAGCTTGATTTTCCGCAATTCGGCGCACCGACGACGGCAACCTCGAAGCCCTCGCGCAGCCGTTCGAGCCCGTCCACCGCCGCGTGCTCGGCCGTGATTTCCCCGATCACCGGGTCGAGCCGCGCGGCCACCTCGCCCGAGACGTCCTGCGGCACCTCCTCGTCGGCCCAATCGATCGTCACCTCGACCAGGGCGACGGCGTCCAGCACCGCGTCGCGCCAGCCCTCGACCCGGCGGTGCAGCGCGCCCCCGAGCGCCGCCGCCGCC
>JAVVFE010000365.1:0-3367 GCA_032251175.1 Thermohalobaculum sp. | reverse complement strand
CCCATCCGTCCTGCGCGCGCGAGCCCCGGCCCGGCGGTGGGCGCGGGACAAGAGCCCACGCGCCGCCGCGCGGCGAGCGCCTATTCAGCGGCCAGCTTCCGCGTGTTCCGCATCACCTGGCGGTCGATCCACTGGTAGGTCTGGCGCAGCCCGTCGGACAGCGGCTGGCTCGGGGCCCAGCCCAGGCGCTCGCGGATCAGGCGGTTGTCCGAGTTCCGGCCCCGCACGCCCATCGGCCCCGGGATGTGGCGCTTGACCACCGGTTTGCCGGCGATGCCCGCGACCATGTCGACCAGCCGGTTGATCGAGACCATCTCCTCCGAGCCGATGTTGACCGGTCCGCACCAGTCCGACCGCATCAGCCGCAGGCTGCCCTCGATGCATTCGTCGATATAGAGGAACGAGCGGGTTTGCGCACCGTCGCCCCAGATCTCGACCTCACCGCCCGGCTGCGCCATCGCGATCTTGCGGCACAGCGCGGCCGGCGCCTTCTCCTTGCCGTCGTTCCAGGAGCCTTCGGGCCCGAAGATGTTGTGATATCGCGCGATCCGCACCTCGAGGCCGTGATTGCGGCCATAGGCGAGATAGAGCCGTTCGGAGAACAGCTTTTCCCAGCCGTATTCGCTGTCGGGCGCGGCCGGATAGGCGCTGTCCTCGGCGCATTTCGGGTTTTCGGGATCGCGCTGGTTGTATTCGGGATACATGCAGGCCGAGGATGAGTAGAAGATCCGCCGGATGTTGCGCTTGTGCGCCGCGTCGAGGACGTTGAGGTTGATGGTCGCCGAGTTGTGCATCACGTCGGCGTCGTTCTCGCCGGTGAAGATGTAGCCAGCGCCGCCCATGTCGGCGGCAAGCTGATAGACCTCGTCGAACCGCTGGTCGATCACCTGGCGCACGAAGCCCTGGTCGCGCAGGTCACCGACGGCGAAGTCGTCGGCGTCGGTCTGGCCGAATCGCGGGAATTTCAGGTCGGTGCCGCGCACCCAGACGCCCTCGCGCTTGAGCCGCCTGACGAGGTGGTGGCCAATGAAGCCGCCGGCGCCACAGACCAGTGCTCGTTTCATCCGCGCTCTCCCGCCCCCGCGCCTGCGCCCGACCGCAATCGGATTCGGCCCATTGCGCCCTGCGAGGGGGGCTCGCACAGGACTGTGGCAGGAACAAGAACAGCCGGGGGCGCGACGGCGCCGAGCCGCGAAAAAATAAGCCCCGTCACGCTTTGATCACACATGTCTCAGCCCAGCCCGAGGGCGTCGAGCACCGCGTCGAGCGGCGCCCAGTCGTCGGGCGCGAGCGCGACCTGGACCACCACCACCTCGCGCCGGAAGGCGGGCGGCAGGCGCACCGCGTCCTTTTCGGTCGTCACCAGCATCGCCCCCTGCCCGCGGGCGAGGCGCAGGAGGCGGGTCAGCACCCGGGCATCAAAGCGGTGATGGTCGGGGAACGCCTCGGCCGCCACCAGCCGCGCGCCAAGCTCGCGCAGCGTGGCGAAGAACTTGGCCGGGCGGCCGATGCCGGCGAAGGCCACCACCGGCTCGCCCGACAGCGGCAGGCCGGTCGGCACCGGGCGCAGTATGGCGCCGAGCGGCGCGGCCGCGGCAAGCGCGGGCCAGCGCGACAGGGCCGCGGCGCGGGCCGGCGGCGGGCCGACCAGCACCACCAGATCGGCGCGCGCAAGCCCCGCGGCGACCGGCTCGCGCAACGGGCCCGCGGGGATCAGGCGGCCATTGCCGAAGCCCTGCCCGGCATCGACCACGAGGATCGAGACCGCCTTGCGCAGCCGGGGGTTCTGGAAGCCGTCGTCCATCAGCACCACCGGCGCGCCGGCCGCCGCCGCGGCGCGCGCCCCGGCCAGGCGGTCGCGCGCCACCCAGGTGGGCGCGAGCGATGCGTGGATCAGCGCCTCGTCGCCCACATCGGCAGCGGTGTCGCGGGCGGGGTCGACCATGTGCGGCCCACGGATGCGCCCGCCATGGCCGCGCAACAGCACATGCGGCGCGATGCCCCGCGCCTGAAGCCGCCGGGTCAGCGCCCCGACCATCGGCGTCTTGCCCGCGCCCCCGGCGGTGAGGTTGCCGACACACACCACCGCGACGCCGGGGTCGGCAGGCCGCGCGCGCGCGCGCAACGCCGCGCCGATGCCCCAGGCCCAGGCCAGCGGCGCCAGCAGCAGGGCCCGCCAGCCCGGCGCCCCGGGCGCGGCCCACCAGAACGCGGGCGCGCGCATCAGCCCCGCCCCCGGAGCAGCGCCAGCGCCTGGGCCGCCAGCGCCGCAACATCGGGGCGGAGTTGCGCGAGCACCGCCTCCGCGGCGGCGGTCTGCGCCGCGCGCGCCGCCGGGTCGTGCAGCAGCCGCGCCACCGCCCCGGCCATCGTCGCGGCGTCGGCCACCACCGTCGCGCCGCCCGCCGCGGTGAGCGCGGCATAGGCCGGCGCGAAGTTGGCCACATGCGGCCCGTGCAGGATGGCGACGCCGAGGGCTGCGGGCTCGAACGGGTTGTGGCCGCCCCGGTCCGCGAGCGAGCCGCCGATGAAGGCCACCGGCGCGAGGCGCAGCCAGAGGCCCATTTCGCCCAGTGTGTCGGCGAGATAGATCCCGGTCTCGGGGTCCGGCAGCGCACCGCGCGCGCGCCGCGCCACCCGCACCCCCGGCGCAGCGAGCGTGCCCGCGAGCGCATCGCCGCGGTCGGGATGGCGCGGGGCAACGATCGTCAGGAGCCCGGGCATCTGCGCCGCGAGCAGCCGGTGGGCGGCCAGCGCGATGGCCTCCTCGGGCGGATGGGTCGAGGCTGCGAGCCAGACCGGGCGCGCGCCGATTGCGGCGCGAAGCCGCGCCAGCGTGGCCGCATCGGCGCCCGGGGGCTCGGCCAGCATCTTGAGATTGCCGCCCTCGGCCACCCGGCCGGGATCAGCGCCCATCGCGACCAGGCGGGCCTGCGTCGGCGCGTCCTGCGTCACGATCCGGGCGAACAGCCCGACCAGCGCGCGCGCCATCCCCGGCAGCCGCCGCCAGCGCGCGGCGCTCGCGGCCGAGACGCGGGCGTTCACCAGCAGCATCGGCGTGCCGCGCCGGGCGGTTTCGGTCATCAGGCGGGGCCAGAATTCGCTCTCGACCCAGATCGCGAGATCGGGGCGCCAGTGGTCGAGGAAGCGGCCGACCGCCGCCGCGGTGTCGACCGGGACGAACTGGTGCAGGGCACCGGATGGCAATTCGGGCGCGATGCGCGCGGCCGAGGTCACGGTGCCGGTGGTCACCAGCACGCCGATGCCGGGCGCGGCGCGGCGCAGCGCCGCGATCAGCGGCAGGATCGACAGTGCCTCGCCGACGCTGGCGCCATGCAGCCAGACCAGCGGGCCGGGCGGGCGCGGC
>JAVVFE010000364.1:0-3392 GCA_032251175.1 Thermohalobaculum sp. | reverse complement strand
GCGGACCGGGCCCACGCCCATTTCGGCAAAGGCGCGGGCGAACTGGTCCTCGACGATCTCGGCCAGCGCGCCCACCACCAGAAGGCCGGGCGCCTCGGTTTCGGGCAGCACCGGCACCAGCGCGGCGAGGCAGTTGTCCTCGCCCTGCGTGAAGGTGGTCTCGATGCCCGAGCCGGAATAGTTCAGCACCCGCACCCCGGGGTGGAACTGGCGGCTGAGGCGTTCGGCGGCGCGCGAGAGGTCGAGCTTGATCACCTCGGACGGGCAGGAGCCGACGAGAAACAGCAGCCGGATATCGGGCCGCCGGGCCAGCAGCTCGGCCACCACGCGGTCGAGTTCCTCGTTCGCGTCGGCCATGCCCGACAGGTCGCGGTCGTCGATGATCGCGGTGCCGAATCGCGGCTCGGCGAAGATCATCACGCCGGCGGCCGACTGGATCAGGTGCGCGCAGGTGCGCGAGCCCACCACCAGGAAGAAGGCGTCCTGGATCTTGCGGTGCAGCCAGATGATGCCGGTCAGGCCGCAGAACACCTCGCGCTGGCCGGCCTCGACGCGGACGGGGCGCTCGGCGCAGCCAAGGGCGGGGGTCTGGCCGTCGGGCGGGGCCATCACGCGGCCTCCGCATAAGCGGGCGCGGGCGCACGCTCGCCCTCGAGCCGCGCCATCCGCAGTTTCCACAGGAACTGGGTCGCGTTGACGACGTAGGCAGCATAGGCCGCGAGCGCGAGATACATCTGCCCTGCCGGCGTGCCCCAGCCCGCGAGGATCGCGGCGAGGTAGGCGGTGTGGAGCGCGATCACCAGCATCGAGACCGCGTCCTCCCAGAAGAACGCGGGGGCGAACAGGTAGCGGCCGAACACCACCTTCTCCCAGATCGCGCCGGTGGTCATGATGGTGTAGAGCACCAGCGTCTTGGCGACGATCGAGACGGTGGCCGCCTCATGCCCCGCACCGGTGGCCAGGTAGCGGATGACGAGCGCGAGGCTGACGAGGAACACCAGGAACTGCACCGGGGCGAGAATGCCCTGCACCAGGGTCCATTTCGTCCGGTCGCGCCGTGCCCGCTGCGCGGCGGTGTAAAGGCGGCGCCGGGCGATTGCTGTGCCGATTTCGGCTGCCACTTGGTGTTCCTCCGACGCGTCCGGGTGAAGGGAAGGCTACGACTCGGCGGCGAGACATGTCAATCAAAGTTTACGTCCAAAAAAGCTGACGGAGCCCATGAGCGTGCGCGAGGGACTCGCCTCGGGTTCAGCCAATTATGGCCGCGAGAGTGCGTTTTAAGCGCGATGCCAACATCCGGGCGGGTCAGATTCCGGTTGTGCGGCCTGAGGAACGGTGTTCTGATGCGTTGACACGGGCTGTGAATCCACCGAAATGTCAACTTGTGTTGACATGCGAATCCAAGACGACGGCCCGGCAAACGACAGGATGCGACGCCGACGCTGTCCACCCGACGCCGCGTCTGCCCTGGCTTCCGGCGCGGCAGTCCGCGCTGTGGCGATCGCGGGAAACGAGAGGGGGGGAGGCGGCATGCCTGACGTTGATGACGGCGCCTTCGGAGAGGCCGCACGCAGGACCCTGGGCCATCGCGCCGACACGCCGCAGCCTGCCCGGGACGTGGACCCCGCGGGGCCGTGCGTGCGGGCCGGCGCACCCGGCTCGCGGCGTACGATCGCCCGCACCCTCGAGCGCGAGATCGTGCCCCGCCTGATCGCCTCGGCCCGGCTGGGCGAGAGCGAGGCGGACCTGGCGGCGGAAACCCGAAGGCTTGTCGCGGCGCTGTGCGAGGGGGATGTCGCCGGCGCGCGCGCGGTGCTGCGCGACGCGCATGCCGCGGGCATTCCGGTGCGTCTGATCGAGACCGGCATGCTGGCCCCGGCCGCGCGCCGGCTGGGCGAGATGTGGGAGACGGATGCCTGCGACTTCGCGACCGTCTGCCTGGGCGTGAGCGCCTTGCAGCGGCTGATGCACGAGGTCCGCGACCGCCTGCCCGACGAGCCTGCCCGCGCGCCGCGGGGCGCGCGCATCCTGCTGGCCTCGGCGCCGGGCGAGCATCATGTGTTCGGGGTCGACATGGTCGCCGAACGCTTTGTCGCCGCCGGTTGGGAGGTGGTCTGCCGGCCCTCGGCGCCGCTCGCCGAACTGGTGCGGATCGTTGCGGGCGACTGGCTCGACGCGGTCGGCTTCTCGCTGTCGGCCGAACGCAACGCGGGCGCGCTGGCCAACGCGATCCGGGCCGTGCGCCGCGCATCGCTGAACCCCGCGCCGCGCGTGGTGGTGGGCGGCGCCGCGGTCGAGGTGGCGCCGGCCGCGATTGCGGCGGTGGGCGCCGATCGGGTGGTCGCGGATGCCGCGGCGGCGATCGAATGGCTGTCACACGTTGCCGGGGAATGATCGCGTTCATTTGCTGGCCGAGAGAAGAATACAAGTATTGACGCAGCACGAATCGGGGACTACGCGCACTGAGCACCCGCGGCAGAGAGGATACCTCGTTGAAAACCTTCGCGGCCCCCAAGGACACGCTGGGGGGGATCGACACGGATACCGCAGCCCGGCTGATCGCGGCGGCGGCAGACATCGCGCTGGTGGTCGACGAGCACGGCGTCATCCGCGATCTTGCCGTCGACCGGCGCGAGATCGGTCTGGCGGATGCCGATGGCTGGATCGGGCGGCTGTTCGTCGACACCGTCACCACCGAAACCCGCCCGAAGGTCGAGGCGTTGATCCGCGACGCGCTGACGGGCGAGCAGGTGCGCTGGCGGCAGGTCAACCACAGCGGCCAGAACGGGCTCGACATTCCCGTGCTCTACGCCGCCATGCGGATCGACCCGGCGCGCGACGTCGTGGTGTTCGGGCGCGACCTGCGCACGATCTCGTCGTTGCAGCAGCGCCTGATCGAGGCGCAGCAGGCGCTCGAGAAGGATTACGCGCGGCTGCGGCATCTCGAGACGCGCTATCGGCTGCTGTTCCAGTTGTCGTCCGAGCCGGTGCTGGTGGTCGATGGCGGGTCGGAGAAGGTTCTCGAGGCAAACCCCGCGGCGCTGGCGGTGCTGGATCGCGGCGGGCGTGGCGGGCTGGTGGGCCGCCGGCTTGCCGATTGTTTCGAGGGCCAGGGCGCCGGCGCCGTCGAATCGCTGCTGACCACGGTGCGCGCGACCGGACGGGCCGACGAGGCCGAGCTGCCGGGCCCGGGCGGCGAGACCGCCTACCGCGCGTCGGTGTCCCTGCTGCGTCAGGATGCCGCCTGGGTGTTCCTGGTGCGCCTGTCGCTGCCGCAGGGCGGACGGGTCGCGCCGCGCGGCGCCACGGAGGGGCCGGACCTGGGGCGGCTGGTCGGCGCGCTGCCCGATGCCTTCATCGTGACCGCGCCGGACGGCACGATCCGAAGCTGC
>JAVVFE010000363.1:0-3400 GCA_032251175.1 Thermohalobaculum sp. | reverse complement strand
GGCGGGCCGCGCCGGCACCTTGGGCCGACGCGTCGCGCCCGCCACGGGCGCGAGCGGTCCGCGCCGGGCGCGGGCCACGAGACAGGCACCGGTCGGCGTGGCGCAGCCGCGCCCACGCCGCCGGTCTCAGAACCGCTCGACCCAGGGCCGAAGCTCGATCTCCCAGGCCCAGGCGCTGCGGTCCTGGTCGAGAAAATCGCAGTAGCTGCGGGCAATCGCGTCGGGGTCCAGCATCGAATCCGGGGCGTCCGAAGGCTCCGCGCGCCCCGGGTTGCGGATCGCGCCGTCGATCACGAAATGGCCGACATGGATGCCCTTGGGGTGCAGCTCGCGCGCCATCGACTGCGCCAGCCCCCTCAACGCGAACTTCCCCATCGCGAACGGCGCCGAATGAGCATAGCCCTTCACGCCCGCCGAGGCGCCGGTGAACAGCACCGCACCGCGCCCTTCGCGCTCCATCCGGATCACCGCCTCGCGCGCGACGTAGAAGGCGCCCAGCGCCGTCACCCCCACCGCATGCGCGACCGCCGCGGGGTCGAGCGAGGCGAGCGGGCCGCGCACCCGGGCCGAGGGGTTGTAGACCACCACGTCCGGCGCCCCGCCCCCGTCGGGCGTCCCGTCCAGTTCCGCGAACAGCGCCGCCACCGCACCCGCATCGGCAGCGTCGCAGACATGGGCGGTGGCCCCGGTCTCGGCCGCCAGTGCCGCGAGCTTCCCCGCCCCCCGCGCCGCCAGGCTCACCCGCATGCCGCGCGCAGCCAAGGCGCGGGCCAGCGAGGCCGAAAGCCCGGTCCCGACCCCCACGATCAGCGCATGGCGGTAGGTGTGTCGCATGCCTCGCCCTCCCTTGCCGGCTGGCGCGGCCGGTGCCGCGCTCCTAGACTGGCGCAAGCTTAGGGAGGATGCGATGCAAAGAACACTGCTGATCACCGGCGCGAACCGCGGCATCGGGCTGGCGATGGCGCGTCAGGCGGCGCAGCGCGGCGACCGGGTGCTTGCCGGCGCGCGCGACCCCGGCGCGGCCGCCGACCTCGCCGCGGCGGCACAGGCGGCGACGGCGCCGGGCGCAATCGCGCTCCGCCGCCTCGACGTGACCGACCCCGACGGCCTCACGGCCCTCGCCGCCGCCGAGCCCGGCGCGATCGACACCCTCGTCTGCAATGCCGGGCAGTATCACGCGCGCGGCGGCATCGACGATCCCAGCTACACGCCCGAGGCGTGGGAGCGCACCATGATGACCAATGTCGCGGGCGTGTTCTTCACCGTGCGCGCCTTCCTGCCGCATCTCGAACGCGCCCAGGCCCCGCGGATCGCCATCATCTCGTCGGTGATGGCCTCGACCGCCAAGGCGCCGGGGGGCAGCTACATCTACCGCGCCTCGAAGGCGGCGGCGACCAACCTCGCGCGCAATCTCGCCGCCGATCTCGCGCCCCGCGGCATCGCGGTGGGCGCCTACCACCCGGGCTGGGTGCGCACCGACATGGGCGGCGGCGGCGCGGATATCGACGCCGCGACCTCGGCCGCGGGGCTGCTTGCGCGCATCGCCGCGCTCTCGCTCGACACCACCGGCGCGTTCGAGGACTACCGCGGCCAGCCGATCCCCTACTGAGCGAGCGCCGCCGTCACCTCGTCCAGCGTGGCGGCCAGGATGGCCAGCTCGCGCGGCTCGGAAAAGCGGTGATCGGCGCCCTTCACCAGCGTCAGCCGGGCGTCCGGGCAGTCGATATGGTCCAGCAGCGCCAGCGCCACCCCGGCCGGCACGTCGGTGTCGGCGGTGCCCTGCAACAGCCGCACCGGAAACGGCAGGTCCAGCGCCGCGCGCAGCACAAGCTGGTCGCGCCCGTCCTCGATCAGCCGCCGGGTGATGACATAGGGCTCGTCGGAATAGTCCGACGGCAGCGCCACCCGCCCGTCGCGCAACAGCGCCGCGCGTTGGTCGGCGTCGAACCCCGCCCACATCGCGTCCTCGGTGAAATCGGGCGCAGCGGCGATCCCCACCAGCGCCGCCACCCGCCCGGGGCAGCGCCGCGCCAGAAGCAGCGCGATCCAGCCGCCCATCGACGATCCCACCAGGATCTGCGGCCCGTCCGTCAGCCGCGCCACCGCCTCGGCCGCGTCGTCGGCCCAGTCGCCGATGCAGCCGTCGAGAAAATCGCCCGAACTCGCCCCATGCCCGCGATAGTCGAAGCGCAGAAATGCCCGGCCCCGCGCCCGCGCCCAGTCCTCCAGGAACAGCGCCTTCGTCCCGGTCATGTCCGACCGGAAGCCGCCCAGGAAAACCACCCCCGCGGCGTCTTTGCCGTCGCCTCGGGCGGCGGTCCTGTGATAAGCGAGCCTTCGGTCAGGAGTGATCGCGAGCAGGGTCGGAGCGTTCATGTCGGCGTCGTCCTCCATCGTCGGCAGCACTGCCGGGGAGCCTACACGCGAGCGACCGCGCCGGACAGGGCCGCATCGGCTGACCATCCTCCAGGTCGTCCCCCGCCTCGGCATCGGCGGCGTCGAGCGCGGCACCGTCGAGGTGGCCGAGGCGATCGTGCAGGCCGGCGGCCGCGCGATCATCGCCACCGAAGGCGGCCAGCTCGCGCAGAAGGCGCTGCGCGCGGGGGCCGAGATCGTGGTGATGAACACCGCCACCAAGAACCCGCTCAACATCTGGCAGAACGCCGGCGTGCTCGAGCGCCTGATCCGGGCCGAGGGCATCGACCTCGTCCACGCCCGCTCGCGCGCCCCCGCCTGGTCGGCGAAATGGGCGGCCGAACGCTGCCGCACGCCGTTCGTGACCACCTATCACGGCGCCTACAGCGAGGGCTTTCCGCTCAAACGGCTCTACAACTCGGTGATGGCCAGCGGCCGCCCGGTGATCGCCATCTCGGACTTCATCCGCGACCTGATCATCGCGCGCCACCATGTCGACCCCGCCGACATCGTGGTGATCCCGCGCGGCGCCGACACGGCGGTGTTCTCCGAGGACATGGTCTCGAACGAGCGCGCCGCCTCGCTCGCCGACGCCTGGGGGCTGCTGGACGACCCGCGGCCCATCGTCATGCTGCCCGGCCGGCTCACCCGCTGGAAGGGGGCCGAAACGCTGATCGACGCCGCCGCCATCCTGCGCGCCCGGCAGGCCGCGCGCCAGGCCGAGCCCGATTTCCTGGTGCTGATCGTCGGCGACGACGGCGGCTCGGGCTTCGATCTGAAGCTCAGGCGCCGGATCGCCGCCGCGGGGGTGGGCGATTTCGTCCACCTGACCGGCGCCACCACCGACATGGCGGCGGCGATGAAGCTCGCCTCGGTGGTGGTCTCGGCCTCGACCGCGCCCGAAGCCTTCGGCCGCGTCGCGGTCGAGGCGCAGGCGATGAGCCGCCCGGTGATCGCCACCGACCATGGCGGCGCGCGCGAGACC
>JAVVFE010000362.1:0-3415 GCA_032251175.1 Thermohalobaculum sp. | reverse complement strand
ATGGTGATCGGCGGCGGCCCGGGCGGCGCCGCGACGGCCGCCTTCCTCGCGATGCGCGGCCACCATGTCGTGCTGGTCGAGAAGGAGCGCCACCCCCGCTTCCACATCGGCGAATCGCTTCTGCCCCGGACCCTGCCGATGCTCGACGAACTGGGCGTGCATGATGCGGTGCGCGCAATCGGCGTCCATAAGCCCGGCGCCGAGTTCATCAGCGAGGACGGCCGTCACGAGGCGGTGTTCGACTTCGGCCGCGCCCTGCTGGGCGGGCCCGACCACGCCTATCAGGTGCGCCGCTCGGACTTCGACCAGATCCTGTTCGACCGGGCAGCGGCGCTGGGCGCCGAAGCGCGGCAGGATACGGCCGCGCAGATCCTCGCGCTCGGCCCCGAGGGCGCTCAGGTCCGCACCGAGGGTCCCGATGGCGAGGTCATCGCGTGGCAGACACCGGTTCTGGTCGATGCCTCGGGCCGCTCGACGCTGGTGTCCAACATGCTGTCGGAAAAGCGCCCCGACCCGCACAACACCTCGGCGGCGATCTTCGGGCATTTCCGCGGCGTGCCACGCCGGGCGGATGCGCGCGGCGGCAACATCCGCATCCATCTGACCCGGCCGGGCTGGATGTGGCAGATCCCGCTGCGCGACGAGGTGACCTCGATCGGCTTCGTCGCGCCGGGCGATCACCTGCGCCGGCGCGACTGCGGCATCGAGGCGTTCTTCGCCGCGCATTGCGCGCGCCACCCCCATGTCGCCGCGATGCTCGACGGCGCCGAGCGCATCGGACCCCTGCACGCCACCGGCAATTTCTCCTACCGCGCGACGGCGGCGAGCGGGCCAAGCCACATCAAGGTCGGCGATGCCTACGGTTTCATCGATCCGATCTTCTCGACCGGCGTCCATCTCGCCCTGACCAGCGCGCGCGAGGCGGCGGCGGCGATCGGCGACAGCCTTGCGCGGCCCGCGACCAGGGCCGCGCGCCTCGCGCAGTATCACCGCGACATCGAGCGGCGCCTGTCGTTCGTGTCGTGGTTCATCTACCAGATTCACGATCCGGTGTTCCGCGGCATGATGGTTCACCCCAGAAACGTTCTGGGCGTCGAGCAGGCCATGATTTCCCTGCTGTCCGGCGATTTCCGGCCGGATCCGCGCATCCGGACGCGGATTGCGCTGTTCCGCCTGCTTCGCTACATCGTCGCGGCAACGGGCAGGCACGACGCGGGAGAAGCGAATGGATGACGTCACCATCGGCGCACAACTCGAGGCGTTCCGTCGCGAAGTCGCCCGGATGATCATCGACGAGCTGGTTCTCGAGGACGTCACGGTCGACGACATCGACCCGGCCGCGCCCCTGTTCATTGACGGGCTGGGGCTCGATTCGATCGACGCGCTGGAACTCTCCTTCGCCATCGCGCAACGCTACGGCGTCAAGCTGCGCTCGGGCGACGAGCAGAACCGCGCGATCTTTGCCTCGCTCGACGCGCTCAGCCGCCACATCCGGGAGCATCGCACCAAGTGAGCGGGCGGCGCGCACCGGTCGGCTTCGCACTCCTCGGGGCGCTGGTCCTTGCCGTCGGGCTGCATGGCCTGGGGCTGGTATCGGATCGGACGCTCGATCTCGTCACGCTCGGCTCGGTCGGCTGGATGGTGTTCCGGGCGGCCAGCGGCGCGCTCGGCGGCACCGCGGCCATGGGCGTCGCGCTTGGCGCCGTCGGTGCCCTCGGCGCCGCGCGGATCGCGGTGCCGACGCTCGCCTACATGCCGTATCTGCTGATCGCGCCGGTCAATCTCGGCCTCGCGGCGGTGTTCGCCCATGGCCTGCTACCGGGCCGCCGGCCGGTGCTCCTCGCGCTGATCGAGCTGATCGGGCGTGCCCCCACCGACGACCGGGCGTTCCGGCGCTTCGTCGCCGGGCAGTGCGCGCTGTGGAGCGTGCTGACGCTCGGCACATCGCTCCTCGCGGCCGCGGCGCTGGTCGATGCGCCGGCGCGGCCTGACCTCGCGATGGCGCTGCGCCTGCTGATCGGCGTGCAGGTGGTCTGGTTCGCGCTGTCCCACAGCTATGCGCGCCGCCGCTACGGCCGGCCCGAGACCTGGTGGCTCACGCTCAGGGCCATGGCCCGCCCCGACATCTGGACGCATCTGAGGGCGCAATGACCCCCGCCGCTCCGCAGGGCAGCCCGCTCGGCGATCCGGTGTGCATCGGCGCAGACGGGCCGATCGGCCCTGGCCGGTTTCTGGCCGATGTCGCCGCGGCGCGTGCCCGCCTGATGGGGCATGACGCGATCTGCAACATGGCACCGGGACGCTACGATTTCGCGGTCCTGCTGGTTGCCGCCATGGCGAACGGCCAGACCACGGTGCTGCCGCCCTCGCGCGCGGATGGCGCGGTGGCCGCGGCGCTGGCGGGCTGGGCCGCGCCGCTGGTCGCAGATGGCCTCGACGCCCTCGGCCTCGGCCGCGCGACGCCGGCCGGCGCGGCCGGCGTGCCGACCCTCCCGGCCCTGCCGGGTCAGGTGCATGTCTTCACCTCGGGTTCGACCGGCACGCCGATCCGGCACGTCAAGACCTGGCACTCGCTCGCCGCCGGGGCCCGCCTGACGGCCGAAATCGTCGCCCGTGCCGGCCTGCCCACGGGTCGCACGGCCCTCCTTGGGACGACGCCGCATCAGCACATGTATGGGCTCGAGGCGGCGATCCTTGCCGGCCTTGCGCATGGCTGCTGCCTGCACGGGACGACGGTGTTCTTCCCCGCCGACATCGAGCCCGCGGTCGCCCTCGCCGAGGCACAGGGGATCGCGCGCATCGTGCTCGTGACCAGCCCGCCGCATCTGCGCTTCCTCGAGGAGGCGATCCTCGCCACGCCGCAGATTGCCTGCGTCATCTCGGCGACCGCGCCGCTGCACCGCGACGTCGCCCGGCGGATCGAGGCCGATGGCGGGCGCAAGGTGTTCGAGATCTACGGCAGCACCGAGACCGGCTCGCTCGCCTGGCGGCGCAGCGCGCAGACCGATATCTGGACCCCGCTCGACGGCTTCGAGATCCTGCCGGGGCCCGAGGCATGGTATGCCACTGCGCCGCATCTGGATGCGGCCATGCCGCTGGGCGACGAGATCGCACCGCTGGGCGACGGCCGGTTCCGCCTGCTCGGCCGGCGCGGCGACATGGTCAGCATCGCCGGCAAACGCCAGACGCTGGGCGCGCTGAACGCCGCGCTCGCGACGATGCCGGGGCTGACCGACGCCGTCATCCTCAGTGAACCGGGCGACGGCGACGACCGGCTCACCGTGTTCGTCGTGACCGATGCCGGCGCCGACCGCGACCTTTCGCCGCTTCGCCGCGCCATCCGGGCGCATCTGATCGGCTTCGTCGATCCGGTCTTCGTGCCGCGCAGGATCCACCGCGTCGCGCGCATCCCGCG
>JAVVFE010000361.1:0-3415 GCA_032251175.1 Thermohalobaculum sp. | reverse complement strand
AATTCGGCCCCTCGACGATGGCATCCACCGGGCAGGCCTCCTGGCAGAAGCCGCAATAGATGCACTTGGTCATGTCGATGTCGTAGCGCGTGGTGCGGCGCGAGCCGTCGGCGCGGGGCTCGGCCTCGATGGTGATGGCCTGCGCGGGGCAGATCGCCTCGCACAGCTTGCAGGCGATGCACCGCTCCTCGCCGTTCGGGTAGCGCCTCAGCGCATGCTCGCCGCGGAAGCGGGGGCTGAGCGGGCCCTTCTCGAACGGGTAGTTCAGCGTGGCCTTGGGCTTGACGAGATATTTGAAGCCGAGCCGGAAGCCGGTCCAGATATCGGCGAGCAGGAAGTAGCGGACGGCCTTGTCGAAGGGGATGCCCATCTCAGTTCCTCCGGTCGATCATCTGGCGGCCCAGCACATAGCTGGCCTTGAGCTGCTTGAGCTGCTGCGTCTCGGCGGGTGTCAGGCTGGCCGCGCGGTCGTCGAGCGCCCAGATCCCCTTGCGGACGCTTTCGTCGGCCGTGTCGGACAGGTCGCCATAGCCGCAGAAGCTGGCCGTCGTCATCGTGCTGATGGCGGCATAGAGGCGGTCGAATCCCTGGTTCTCGGCCTCGCGCTGGGCGTGGATTTCCGCGAGGTTGTCGCAATAGAGCGGCACTTCGGCCGGCGCGGGGGCCGTCGCCTGCGCGCGCGCCTGCCCGAGACCGGACCCCACCGCCATGATCGCAATCAGCAACAGCGCGCTGCGCATCGGCTCAGCCCCCCACCGCGAAGCGGGCATAGCCCAGAACGTCGAGCCGCGCGAGGATCGCCACCACCACGACCCAGCCCAGCGAGAGCGGCAGGAACACCTTCCAGCCCACGCGCATCAACTGGTCATAGCGGTAGCGCGGCACGATCGCCTTCACCATCGCGAAGATGAAGAAGAAGAACACCATCTTGCCGATCATCCACAGCACGCCGTCCGGCAGCCCCGGGATGGGCGACAGCCACCCCCCGAAGAACAGGATCGAGATCAGCGCGCACATCAGCACGATGTTCATGTATTCGCCGATCATGAACAGCAGGTAGGGGGTCGAGGAGTATTCGACCTGGTAGCCGGCCACCAGTTCCGACTCCGCCTCGGGCAGGTCGAAGGGCGGGCGGTTGGTCTCGGCCAGCGCCGAGATGAAGAACAGCACCACCATCGGCAGATGCGGCAGCCAGTACCACGACAGGAAGCCATAGGCGCCGTCCTGCGCCCGCACGATGGCCGAGAGGTTCAGCGAGCCGGTCGAGATCAGCACGCCGACGATGATCAGGCCGATGGAAACCTCGTAGCTGACCATCTGCGCGGCCGAGCGCAGGCCGCCGAGGAAGGGGTATTTCGAGTTCGACGCCCAGCCGCCCATGATGATGCCATAGACCCCCAGCGACGAGATCGCGAAGATATAGAGCACCCCCACATTGAGGTCCGAGATCACCCAGCCGTCGGCGAACGGGATCACCACCCAGGTGATGCAGGCCAGCGTGAAGGTCAGCATCGGCGCGAGCAGGAACACCGCCTTGTCGGCGCCGGCGGGGATCACGATCTCCTTCAGCACGAACTTCAGGAAGTCGGCGAAGGATTGCAGCAGGCCCCATGGCCCCACCACGTTCGGGCCGCGCCTGAGCTGCACCGCCGCCCAGACCTTGCGGTCCATGTAGAGCAGGAAGGCGAGGCTCACCAACACGCCCACCACCACGACGAGGCATTGCGCGAGGATGAGGGTGAAGATCCCCAGATTGGTGTCGAAGAACGCCATCATCTCACTCCGCCGCCATCGCCTTGGCGCGGCGCTCGGCCACGAGGCGGGAACATTCGGCCATCACGGCGCTTGCGCGCGCGACCGCGTTGGTCAGGTAGTGGTCCGCGACCGCGGCGCGGAACGGACGGGGGGCGAGCGCCCCCGCCTCGACCGGCTGCCAGGGGCTCTCGGCGATCCGGTCCACCGCCGCAAGGTGCGGATGGGCTGCATAGAGGTTGCGGCGCAGCGCGTCCAGCGTGTCGAACGGCAGCGTCGCGCCCAGTTCCGCCGAAAGGGCGCGCAGGATCGCCCAGTCCTCGCGCGCGTCGCCCGGCGGGAAGCCCGCGCGGTTGGCGATCTGCACCCGGCCGTCGGTGTTGACGTAGGTGCCGGGCTGCTCGGTCCAGGCCGCGCCCGGCAGGATGACGTCGGCGCGGTGGGCGCCGCGGTCGCCGTGGTGGCCCTGATAGACCACGACGGGGCCGGCGGCGATGTCGATCTCGTCGGCGCCGAGGTTGAAGACGACCTTGGCGCCCTCGAGCGCACCCGCAACCCCGCCCGGATGGGTGAAGCCAATGTCCATGGCGCCCACGCGAGCGGCGGCGGTGTGCAGCACCATGAGCTTCGCGCCGGTCTCGGCGGCCAGCGCCATGGCGTGGCCGATCACCGCCGCGCCGTCGTCGCGGGCGAGCGCGCCTTGCCCGACGATGATCAGGGGCGAGGGTTTGGCCTTCAGTAACTCCACGACCTTCGCCCGGCCCTTGCCGGTCAGCGCCTCGGGCCCCGTACCCAGATGCGCGGTCGGGAAGGTGAGGTCGACCGCGGCGCCGATCACCGCGACGTCGGCGCCGTTGATCCACGCCTTGCGGATGCGCGCGTTCAGCACCGGCGCCTCGTCGCGCGGGTTCGAGCCGAGGATCAGCACGGCGCCGGCCGCGTCGATGTCGGCAACAGTGGCGTTGCCGACATAGGCCGAGCGATTGCCGGGGATCAGCCGGGCGCCGTCCTGCCGGCAGTCGTGCCGGTCCGACCCGAGCGCGGCCATCAGCGTCTTGAGCGCCCACATCGGCTCGACCGACACGAGATCGCCCGCGACCGAGGCAACCGCGCCATCGGCCGCCTTGACCGTCGCGGCGATGGCGGCAAAGGCATCGGCCCAGGTGGCGGGCTTCAGCTTGCCGTCCCGGCGCACATAGGGCCGGTCGAGGCGCTGGCGCCTGAGCCCGTCCCAGACATAGCGCGAGCGGTCGGCCAGCCATTCCTCGTTCACGCCGTCATGGTTGCGCGGCAGGAAGCGCATCACCTCGCGCCCGCGCACGTCGACGCGGATGTTCGACCCCAGCGCGTCCATCACGTCGATCGAGGGGAACTTGCGCAGCTCCCACGGCCGCGCGGTGAAGGCGTAGGGCTTGTTGGTGAGCGCGCCGACCGGGCAGAGATCGACGATGTTGCCCTGCAGTTCGGACGAGAGGCCCGCGTGCAGCGTCGCCACCACCAGATCGGGACCGGTCTGCAGCGTTGCGCTGTCGTAGGAGGTGATCTCGCTGTCCTCGCCGCGCCCGATCTGGCCCATCTCGGGCACGCCGGCGACCTCGGTCATGAAGCGCACGCAGCGGGTGCAGGAAATGCAGCGCGTCATGTGGGTCTCGACCAGCGGGCC
>JAVVFE010000360.1:0-3423 GCA_032251175.1 Thermohalobaculum sp. | reverse complement strand
GCGCGAGGCCCCGGGTCAAGCCCGGGGCAGCGACGAGTGCCGCACTGCATTGCGCCGGGTCCGGGGTGGTGGGCAGCGCCGCGCCACATCGCGCCATGGCCGCGAACAGCCGGGCCAGCGCCGCCGTCTCCCGCTGCCCCGGGCTCGACCCGGGGCGCCGACGGGTTTGCGCGCAGATCGCCAACCCTTTGGGATGCCACCGCCGGTCGGGGACTGCAAAATCCGTCGAATCGCCTCACGCCGCCCCCGCGACACCGGCCTTGACCTGCTCCAGCAGCCGCCGCGCCTCGGACCCCTGAAACCGCGCGATGTCGTCCTGATACTTGAGCAGCGCGCCCAGCGTGTCGGAAATGGTCTGCGGGTCCAGCGCCATGGTGTCGAGCGCCACCAGGCAGCGCGCCCAGTCGATGGTCTCGGCCACGCCGGGGCGCTTGAACAGGTCCTCGGTGCGCAGGCGCTGGACGAAGGCCACCACCTCGCGCGAGAGCTGTTCGGGCACCTCGGGCGCGCGGGCGTGCAGGATTTCCAGCTCGCGCGCGGCACTGGGGTAATCGACCCAGTGGTACAGGCAGCGGCGCTTCAGCGCGTCATGCACCTCGCGCGTGCGGTTCGAGGTGACGACGACGATGGGCGGCTCGGGCGCCTTCACGGTCCCGTATTCGGGAATCGTCACCTGGAAGTCCGACAGCGCCTCGAGCAGGAAGGCCTCGAACGGCTCGTCGGTGCGGTCGATCTCGTCGATCAGCAGCACCGGCGCGCCGCCCACCTGCGGGCTCACCGCCTCGAGCAGCGGCCGGCGCACCAGGAAGCGGTCCGAGAACAGGTCCGAGGCGATCGCCTGGCGGTCGCGGTCGCCCGCCGCCTCGGCCAGCCGGATCTCGATCATCTGCGCGGGATAGTTCCACTCGTAGACCGCCGAGCCGGCGTCGAGCCCCTCGTAGCATTGCAGCCGGATCAGCCGGCGGCCAAGCGATGCGGCCAGCGCCTTGGCGATCTCGGTCTTGCCGACCCCGGCCTCGCCTTCCAGGAACAGCGGGCGGTTGAGCCGCAGCGACAGGAACACCACCGTCGCCAGCGCCCGGCCGCAGACATAGCCGGCGCCGGCCAGAAGCCCGATGGTCTCGTCGATGCTGCGCGGTATCGCGGTCATGCGCCCTCTCCCCTTGCCTCAGGCCGCCAATGGACGCGCTGACCGCGCCGAGGTCAAGGGCGCCCCCGGTCGCGCCTCACACCAGCACCGCACCGGCCAGCCCGAGGAAGGCGAAGAACCCCACGACATCCGTCACCGTGGTCACGAAGGTGCCCGAAGCGAGCGCGGGATCGGCCCCGACGCGGTCCAGCGCGATCGGGATCAGGATGCCGGCCAGCCCCGCGACCAGCAGGTTCACCACCATCGCCGCCCCGATCACGACACCCAGCCACGGATCGCCGAACCAGCCCCAGGCCACCAGCCCCATGATCGCAGCGAACCCCACGCCGTTGATGAAGCCCACGATCCCCTCGCGCGCCACCACGCGCATGACGTTGGTGGCCGTGAGGTCGCGCGTCGCCAGCGCCCGCACCGCAACCGTCAGCGTCTGCGTGCCGGCATTGCCGCCCATCGAGGCCACGATCGGCATCAGCACCGCCAGCGCCACGATCTGCTGGATCGTGCCCTCGAAGATCGCGATCACCAGCGAGGCGAGAATCGCCGTGAGCAGGTTCACGCCCAGCCAGGGAAACCGCTGGCGGGTGATCTCCCACACCCGGTCCGAGATTTCCTCGTCGCCGACGCCGCCCAGGCGCTTGAGGTCCTCCTCGGCCTCGTCGTCCATCGCCTCGACCGCGTCGTCGATGGTGATCACGCCGACGATGCGCCCGTCGTCGTCGACCACCGGGGCCGAGACCAGATGATACTGCTTGAAGGCATAGGCCACGTCCTCCTGCGCGTCTTCCACATGGAGGGTGCGGAAGTCGTCCTCCATCAGCGCCTCGAGCGTCACCGGACGGCGCGTGCCGATCAGCTTCGACAGCGGGATGGTGCCGACCGGCTTCATCGCCGGATCGACCACGATGACGTCGTAGAACTGCTCGGGCAACTCGCCCGCGGCGGCGCGCAGGAAGTCGATCATCTGGCCCACGGTCCAGAACGCCGGCGCCTTGACGAAATCGGTCTGCATCAGGCGCCCGGCCGAGTATTCCGGGTAGGTCAGCGACTTGGCCACCGCCACCCGGTCGGCCGGCTCCAGCGCCTCGAGCACCTGGCGCTGCTGGTCCTCGTCGAGGTCTTCCAGCAGGTAGACGACATCGTCGGTCTCGAACTCGCGCGCGGCCTCGGCCAGTTGCTCGGGCTTCAGCCAGTCGAGGATGTCGTCGCGCACGCCCTCCTCGACCTCGACCAGCACTTCCTGGTCGATGTCGAACCACACCATCTCGAGGAACCGCCGGCGGGTGTCGCTGTCTATCTGTTCCAGAAGGTCGGCGAGGTCGGCGACGTGCAGGTCCTCGATCAGCCCCAGCACCGCGGCCTTGTCGCCCGCCCGCGCGGCCTCGACCACCGCCTGCACCATCTCGCGGTCCAGCGCGAAGTCGTCGTCCTCGGCGTCCGCGCGCTCCGGGGCGTCGGGCTGCGTCTCGGTCATGGCTGGCCCTCCGGCGGCTGCGTGCATGTCGCCGCGGCCACGCGCGCGCGCGGGCCTCGTTCTGGCCTGTTTAGGTGGATTCGGCGGGCGCGCAAACCCCTGACCATGCGCATTTCGGGCTGGCGGGCGCCGCCGCGGGCCGCCATCATCGGGCGGCGGCGGCGCCATCGCCGCCGAGGCGAGAGGACCGATGCACGACACCCAGGCGGCAGGCACGGCAACGGGCGCGCAGGCGGTCGCCACGCCCGGGCAGATGCATGACCGCGCGCTGGCGCATCACCGCGCCGGGCGGCTGGACGAGGCGGCCGCGCTCTACCGCGCGCTGCTGGCGCAGGTGCCGGGCAACACCCAGGTCTGGACGAATTACGGTGCGCTGCTGCGCCGCCAGGGGCAGCTCGCGCCCGCGATCGCGGCGCATCGCCGGGCGCTGGTGCTCGACCCCGGCGCGGATGCGGCGCGCAACAACCTCGCCAACGCGCTGGCCGACGACGCGCAGTATGCCGAGGCCGAGGCGATCCGGCGCGACCGCCTCAAAGCCAGCCCGCGCGACCCCGAGCGGCTGTCCGACCTCGCCGCCGCGCTGCGCGGCCCCGGCCGGCAGGACGAGGCAATCGCGCTGATCGACGCCGCCGAGGCCGCCGGCTGGGCCGACGATGCCTGCCGCCTGCAACGCGGCCTCGCGCGGCTGATGCTGGGCGAGTGGCGCGCGGGCTTCGCGGATTTCGAGCACCGCTATGCCAGCGGCGAGGTATGCCTGCCCGAGCGCCTGCCCTGGCCGCGCTGGCAGGGCGAGGATGCCGCG
>JAVVFE010000359.1:0-3427 GCA_032251175.1 Thermohalobaculum sp. | reverse complement strand
GGACGCCAAGGCCGATGCGCTGGCGGCGCTGGCGGCGGCGGGGCTGGCCACCGCCAAGCTGATGGTTGCGCGCGAGGCGCCGGCCTGGTTCCACCCGGGGCGGTCGGGGGTGCTGAAGCTGGGGCCGAAGGCGGTGCTGGCAGCGTTCGGCGAGCTGCACCCCAGGGTGCTGGACGCCATGGACGTGAAGGGCCCGGCGGTGGCGGCGGTGGTGCATCTGGAAGCCGCGCCCTTCCCGAAGAAGAAGGGCACGACGCGGCCGGCGCTGGTGGTCTCGGACTTCCAGGCGGTCGAGCGCGATTTCGCCTTCGTGGTCGATGCCCGCGTCGAGGCCGAGGCGATCCTGAAGGCCGCGCGCGGGGCCGACAAGAAGCTGATCGAGCGCGTCGCGGTGTTCGACGTGTTCGAGGGCAAGCGCGCCGCCGAGCAGTTGGGCGAGGGCCGCAAGTCGGTCGCGATCAGCGTGCGCCTGCAACCCACTGCCGGCACCCTGACCGAGGCCGAGATCGAGGCGGTCTCGGCCCGCGTGGTCGAGGGGGTCGCCAGGGCCACCGGCGCCAGCCTGCGCGCCTGAGCGGTTTTCCGGCTTTCGCATCCGCCCCTTCCGTGAGAAGGTTTCCCCGCAAAATCAGTGCGGGAGGGGCGCGATGCTGAAGGAATTCAAGGAGTTTGCGGTCAGGGGCAATGTCGTCGACATGGGCGTCGGCATCGTCATCGGCGCGGCGTTCACCTCGATCGTCAACAGCTTCGTGGCCGACATCATCAACCCGATCATCGGGCTGGTCACCGGGGGCATCGACTTTTCCAACATCTTCATCAACCTGAGCGGGCAGGACTACCCCTCGCTGGCGGCGGCGCAGGCGGCGGGGGCGGCGACGCTGAATGTCGGGCTGTTCATCAACGCGATCATCAGCTTCCTGATCGTCGCCTGGGTGCTGTTCGTGGTGATCAAGGGCGTCAACCAGCTCAAGCGCAAGGAGGCGGCCGCGCCCGCAGCCCCGCCCGCGCCCAGCGCCGAGGAAAGGCTGCTGACCGAGATCCGCGACCTGCTGGCGCGCCAGCCGGCCTGATCAGAGCCCGATCTGGCCCAGCGCGATGAAGGCCGCCATGCCCGCGATGATGCCGGGCAGCAGGCGGCGCGTGGCGATGCCGGTGGCGAGTGCGGCCACCGCCGCCAGCACGCGCTGGGGGTCGGCGGCGATCTGGCCGTCGCTCAGCAGCACCATGGGGGCGATGATGGCGGGCAGGACGGTGACCGGCACATAGCCCAGCGCCTCGGTCACCACCGGTGGCAGGCGGCGCCCGGCCAAAAGCCCGATGAACGAGAAGCGGATCAGGTAGGTCGCGAGCGCGAGCCCCGTGATCACGGTCCAGATGGTGGTGTCGCTCATTCCGCGGGCTCCATCGCCGGGGCAGCCCGGCGCGCGGTGCGCCGGCCCGCGATCATGCCGGCGGCGATGCCGGCCGCGGCCGCGACGATCAGCCCGCTGCCGCCCGGAAGCCCGGCGAGCACGACCGCGAGCGTCGCGGCCGTCAGTGCCGCGATCACGTTCGCGGTGCCCCGGATCATCGGCGCGGCCACGCCGATGAAGCAGGCGGGCGCGGCGAAGTCGAGGCCCCAGCCGGCGGGGATGCGCGTGCCGATCTCGGCCCCCAGCCAGCTTGCGCCGATCCAGACGGTCACGGTGGTCACCCCGATGCCGAAATAGAACCCGGCGCGGTCGGCCACGCTCTCATCCGGGTGCGCGCGGTAGCGGTTGAGCGACAGCGCGAAGGCCTGATCGTGCAGGAAGAATGCCGCGGGGATGCGCCAGGCCATGCGCAGGCCCTGCCAATGCACCGCGATGGCGGCGGAATACATCGCCATGCGCAGGTTCACCACCGCCCCTGCGATGATCGCAACCAGCGCGGGCGCGCCGTCGGACATCAGTTGCAGCGCGGCCAACTGGCTGGCCCCCGCCACCACCAGCGAGGTGAACGCCATGGTCTGGGCGAGGTCGAAGCCGGCCTCGGTCGCCAGCGTGCCGAAGATCAGCCCGAACGGCGCCACCGCCAGCAGCACCGGCAGCGCGGCCCAGCAGCCCGCAATGAGGCCGCGGCGCGAGGGGCTGACGGAGATCTGACCGGGTGCGCTCATGCGCCTTCCCTAACCGGCCTTGACTGGGGGGGCCAGTCAGGTTTTGTGAAGGGCGATGACAGAATTCCTGATCGCTCCCGACCCCGACGACCCGCGCCTGACGCGGCCCGTGACCGGTATCGACCAGACCGGCCGCGCGGCCGCGATCCGTGTCGTCGAGGAACGCGCGCTGACGATCTACCTGAACGGTCAGGAGATCGTGACGGCGATGACGATCGGCGACTACCCCGACTACCTCGCGCTGGGCTACCTGCTGAACCAGGGCATGCTGCGGCCCGACGACCGGATCACGGCGGTCGATTACGACGAGGAGATCGAAACCGTCGTCGTGCGCACCGAGCGGGCGACCGACTACGAGGAGAAGCTGAAGAAGAAGACCCGCACCAGCGGCTGCGCAGTCGGCACGGTGTTCGGCGACGTGATGGAGGCGCTGGAGGGGCTGAGCCTGCCGCCGGCCGAGGTGCGCACCTCGTGGCTCTATGCGCTGGCGAAGAAGATCAACACCGCGCCGAGCCTGTATCTGGAGGCCGGCGCGATCCATGGCAGCGTGCTGTGCGCGCGCGACCGGCCGCTGGTGTTCATGGAGGACGTGGGCCGGCACAATGCGGTCGACAAGATCGCCGGCTGGATGTTCCGCGAGGGCGTGAGCGGCGCCGACAAGATCCTTTATACCACCGGGCGGCTGACCTCGGAGATGGTGATCAAGACCGCGCTGATGGGCATTCCCGTGCTCGCCTCGCGCTCGGGCTTCACCGCCTGGGGGGTGGATCTGGCGCGGCAGGTGGGGCTGACGCTGATCGGCCGGATGCGCGGGCGGCGGTTCAACTGCCTGTCGGGCGAGGCGCGGCTGGTGTTCGACGCCGACCCCGAGGCGGTGGGCGAGGAGGATGCCCGCCACCGCCGCAAGGGGGCGCTCGATGCTGACTGACGCGCATTCGGCCGCTGTCGAGGCCGCGCGCCGCCTGATCGGTGCGCGCGCCAAGGAGGGCCGCCACCATGTCGCCGCCACCGTGCTGACGCGGGCGGGCGGCAGCTACACGGCGGTCAATGTCGATTCGGCCCTTGGCCGCGCCGCGGTCTGCGCCGAGGCGGTGGCGATCGGCATGGCCTGTGCAGCCGAGGATGGCGCCGAGATCGTGTTCTGCGCCGCCGTCAACCGGCGGCTGGTGGTGGTGGCGCCCTGCGGGCTGTGCCGGGAACTGCTGCTCGACTACGGGCCCGCGGCGGTGATCGCCGTGCCGCGCGACGGCGAGGGGTTCGCCGTGCGCACGCTGGCCGAATTGATGCCCG
>JAVVFE010000358.1:0-3430 GCA_032251175.1 Thermohalobaculum sp. | reverse complement strand
GCCGCATCCTGCATGTCGCCCAAAGCCTGCGCCACGACCATGTGCCGGCGGGCGAAGCGGGCCTCGCGCGCGCCTGGATCGACCGCCAGCGCCTGGCCGAAGGCGGCGCGTGGGGCGCCACCGCCCGGGTGGCCGAGGTGCCGGCGGTCGAGCACCGGTTCCTCACGCTCGCAGCTCTCGCCGACGCGCTCGATGCCGCCGCTGGCGCAACCGGCTGACGCAGCCCGCCGGACGCAACCCGCCGGACGCAGCCCGCCGACGGGGGGCCAACACACTCCGCCAACACACTCCGCCGACTCACTCCGCCGACTCACTCCGCTGGCGCCGGACGCAGTCCGCTGACCTGGGGCGGCTGTGACAAACCGCTGATCCGACCGGCCGGTGCAGCCGGCGCCCGCCCGCAGGCCCCGGGACGACCGGCCCGTGCCGGGCCCCGGACCCGATCCGGGGCCGCCTTCGCCGCACCACATGCCGGCGTGCGGGGCGTGCGTTTCAGGCCCCGAAGGTGCGGGTCCGACCGGGGGCGCTCCGGCGGGCCGGGCGCCACGCGGGGGCGCCATCGCCCCTCCGGCTCGGGTGCCGGGACGCGGCGGGAGTTGCCTTCGATACCCCGCGCCCGCGCTCGCGCCTCAGCGCAGGTCCGGCAGCCGGTAGCCCGCCTCCTCGAGCTGGCGGCGCAGCGTCAGCTTCGAGATCTTGCCGGTCGCGGTATGCGGGATCGCCGCGACGAACAGCACCTCGTCGGGCATCTGCCAGCGGGCGAAATGCGGCCGCAGCCGGTCGAGGATCTCGTCGGTGCCGGGGGTGCAGCCGGGCTTGGCCACGATGCACAGCACCGGGCGCTCGTCCCATTTCGGGTGCGGCACGCCGACGGCCGCGGCTTCGGCCACGCCGGGGTGGCTGACGGCCGCGTTCTCCATCTCGATCGAGCTGATCCACTCGCCGCCCGACTTGATCACGTCCTTGAAGCGGTCGGTGATGCGCACATAGCCCAGCCCGTCGATGGTGGCGGCATCGCCGGTGTCGAACCAGCCGTCGGCGTCGATCGCGTCCGCGTCCTGCTTGAGGTAGCATCGCAGCACGCCGGGGCCGCGGATCTGCAACCGCCCCTGCGTCTCGCCGTCCCAGGGCAGGTCGCGCCCCAGATCGTCGCGCAGGCACAGATCGACCGTGAAGGGCGGATGGCCCACCTTCATCTGCACCGCGATCCGCTCGTCGGGGGCCATCGCCGCGACCTCGGGCTTGAACGAGGCGAAGGTGCCCAAGGGCGAGGTCTCGGTCATCCCCCAGGCATGCAGCACCCGAACGCCATAGTCGTTCTGGAACGCCTCGATCACCGCGCGCGGGCAGGATGAGCCGCCGATCACCACGCGGTCGAGATGCGGCAGGTCCAGCCCTTGCTCGCGCAGGTAGGCCAGCAGCGGCAGCCACACGGTCGGCACCGCGGCGGTGACGGTGACGCCCTGCTCGAGCATGCCGTAGAGGCTCGCGGGGTCCATCAGCCGCCCCGGCAGCACCATGCCCGACCCCGCCATCGGCGCCGAGAAGCCGGTCGACCAGCCGTTGGCGTGGAACAGCGGCACCACCGGCATCACCACATCGCGCGACGACAGCCCCAGCATGTCGGGCTGGATCATCGCCATCGCGTGCAGCACGTTCGAGCGGTGGGCATAGACCACGCCCTTCGGATGCCCGGTGGTGCCCGAGGTGTAGCAGATCCCGCAGGCGTCGCGCTCGTCGCCGCGGTGCCAGCCGGTGTCGCCGTCCTCGGCCGCCAGCAGCTCCTCGAAGCACAGCGCATCGGGCAGCTCGGCCGGCATGTGGGCGCGGTCGGTCAGCACGATCACGCCGCGCAGCAGCGGCAGGCCGGGCCGCAGGCCGGCCACGATCGGCGCCAGGTCGGGGTCGCAGATCAGCCAGCGGTCCTCGGCATGATTGGTGATGTAGCTCAGTTGCTCGGCCGCCAGCCGCGGGTTCAGCGAATGCAGCACCGCCCCCGCGCCCGGCGTGCCGTACCAGACCTCGAGATGGCGCAGGGTGTTCCAGGCCATGCAGCCCACCACCTCGCCCGGCCTGACGCCAAGCCGCCGCAGCGCCTGCGTCACCTTCAGCGCCCGGGCGCGCACCCCGGCCCAGTCGCCATGGGTCAGCGGCCCCTCGATCGCGCGGCTCACGATCGCCCGCCCGCCATGATAGCGCGCCGCGTGATCGATGATCGACGACACGCGCAACGGCCAGTCCTGCATCAACCCCAGCATGGGCCGCTCCTCCTGCGGTTTCCGCGAACTCTAGCAGGCATCCGCCGCCCCTCAAGTGCGGGCTTGCCTCGGGCGGTGGCAGGCCCGAAAAAGAAACCGGGGGCGCGAGGGGACGCGAGGGATGGGCCAAGGCTCGGCCGCGGCTGCGGCGCTCTGGGTTGTGGGGGGGATGGCGCTGATCGCGGTCAGCGACAACTTCATCGCGCTGGTCGCCGACCGCATGGGCCTGTGGCAGTTCCAGGTGTTGCGCGCCGCCACGATCCTGCCGCCGGTGCTGGCGGTGGCGCTGGCGACGGGGCGGCTGCGGCTGCTGATGCCGCGCTCGGCCTGGCGGATCGCGGTGCGCAGCCTGCTCGCGATCGTCGCCCTGATGATGTATTTCACGGCGCTGCCGGCGGTCTCGATCGCGGTGGCGGCGGCGGGGCTGTTCACCTCGCCGCTGTGGGTGGTGCTGTTCTCGGCGGTGCTCTATGGCGAGCGGGTCGGGCGCGAGCGGCTGATGGGCGCGGTGATCGGCTTCGCCGGGGTCTGCGTCGTGCTGGGCGTGGGGGCCGAGCCGATCCGCCCGATGGCGGTGCTGGCGGTGGCGGGCGGCGCGTTCTATGCGCTCAGCGTGATCTGGACCCGGCGCCAGTGCGCGAGCGAGACGGCGATCTGCATGTCGTTCTGGCAGTTCGTCGGCTTCATCGCGCTGGGCGGGCTGGGCCTTGCGGCGCTGCCGCTGCTGCAGGGCGCGCTGGGCGGGGTCGAGGGCGCGGCCTTCGTCACCCGCCCCTGGGTCGCGCCCGATGCCGAGATGCTGGGGCTGGCCTTCCTGATCGGCGCCAGCGGCATCGCTGCCACCACCTGCATCGCCACCGGCTATCGCAGCGCCGACGCCAGCTTCATCGGCATCTTCGACTTCAGCTTCCTGGTCTGGGCGCCGATGGTCTCGTGGCTGCTGTGGGGCGAGGTGCAGCCGCTGCGCGTCGTCCTCGGCATGGTGCTGATCGTGCTGGCGGGGGTGTTGGCGATGTCCTCGGGCCGGCGCTGGCGCCGCGCCGCGGCCTGACCCCGGCCCGCACCACGCGGCCCCCGTCGTCGGCGCCGCGCCCGCACCGCGCAGCCCCGCCGCCCCGCCGCCCCGCCGCCGCGTCGCGCGCGCGCCGCCGCCGCGCCCCCGACCCACCATG
>JAVVFE010000357.1:0-3442 GCA_032251175.1 Thermohalobaculum sp. | reverse complement strand
CGAAGAAGCCATCGAAGGCGGCGCCGAAGCCTCCGCCGAGACCGAGGCCGAGCCGCCGCTGCTGATCGCCCACGGCCTGTTCGGGCAGGGCCGCAACTTCCACACGCTGGCCCGCCGCCTCGCCACCACGCGCCGGGTGGTGGCGGTGGACATGCGCAACCACGGGCAAAGCCCCTGGGACCCGGTGATGACCTACGAGGCGATGGCCGCGGACCTGGCCGAGGCCGCGCGGCGCCTGTGCGGCGGGCGGGCCAACGTGCTGGGCCACTCGATGGGCGGCAAGGCGGCGATGACGCTGGCGCTGTCCGAACCCGAGGTGGTGGCGGCGCTGGTGGCGGTCGATATCGCGCCGATGCCCTACCGGCATTCGCATCTGGGCTATGTCCGGGCGATGCGGGGGCTCGACCTCGGGCGTGTCACCCGCCGGTCCGAAGCCGACCCCCTGCTGGCCGAGACAATCCCGGACGCGGGGCTCAGGGCCTTCATCCTGCAGAGCCTGGAGCTGAAACAGGGGGTGGCGAGTTGGCGGCTCAACCTCGCGGCGCTCGAGGCCAACATGGGCGCGATCCTCGGCTTCCCCCTCACCCTGCCCGAGAGCGCCAATGAGGGGCCGGCCTATTTCCTCCATGGCGGCGCCTCGGACTACGTGGCGCCCGCCACCCACTCGCGCATCCGGGCGCTGTTCCCCGCGGCCGAGATCGAGGCGGTGGAGGGGGCGGGGCATTGGCTGCATGCCGAGCGGCCAGACGAATTCGTGGCCCGGGCGGATCGGTGGCTGAGGGGGCTGTGAGGGCGGTTTCGGGCGCGGAAGGCGGGGGCTTTCACGCGTGAAAGCATGGTCAATATGCTGATTTCACGAGATAAAATTGATCATCGATCGATTCAGGCGGGAGGGGAATCGGTGGGCAGAATACCCCCCTGCGGCGCTGAGGAGCGCACGGGGTCTGGCAGTCGCCGCCTGCTCATGGGAGGCCCGGGGCAGCGGGAGCGGGGGCGTGCGATCGGGGCTGCGCTGTCCCGGGCCTGACCCGGGACCTCGCGGGATGGAACGCCGTCCGAGGCATCGCTCATCGGGGCCCCGGGGCAAGCCCGGGGCGCGGCACCGCGTGCGATCAGCGGAAGCGGATCGCCGTCACCTCCAGCTCGACGCGGCCTGCCGGGCGCTCCCAGACCGCCACGTCGCCGACCCGCAGGCCGATCAGCGCGCGGCCGAGCGGCGAGAAGGCGGTGATGCGGCCGCGGGCGGGGTCGGCCTCGTCCTCACCGACGATGCGGAAGATCCGTCGCACCCCCTCCTCGTCTTCGACCTCGACCTCGGCACCGAAGGCCACGACGCCGGGCGCCTGCGCGCCCGGGTCGACCGGGATGGCGCGGCGCAGGCGTTCCTCGAGAAAGCGCAGGTCGCGCTCGGCCACCGCGATCGGCATCCGGGCGGCCAGATCGTCACCGCCTGCCCGCAGCGCCGACAACGCCGCGCGGGTTTGGGCCAGACGGGCCTGAAGCGCCGCGAGCCCGTCGGGCGTGACGTAGTTGGGATGCGCACTCTGCGGCAGGTCGGGCAGCGCCTCGGGCGCCGAGCCGTCATCCTCGCGGGTGAATGCCCTGCTCACGCCGCCTCCATCGCCCCCTCGCCCACCAGCTTCACGATATCGGCCATGATGCGGTTGAGCTCGAAGTCTTTCGGCGTGTAGACCCGCGCGACGCCCTTCGCCATCAGGGCCTTGGCGTCCTCCTCGGGGATGATCCCGCCCGCGACCACGGGCACATCGTCGAGGCCGGCGGCGCGCATGCGCTCGACGACTTCTGTGACAAGTTCCATGTGGCTGCCCGAGAGAATCGAGAGGCCCACCACATGCGCGCCCTCCTCCAGCGCCGCGTTCACGATCTGCGCAGGCGTCAGGCGGATGCCCTCGTAGACCACCTCCATGCCGCAGTCCCGCGCCCGCACCGCGATCTGCTCGGCGCCGTTGGAGTGGCCGTCGAGGCCGGGCTTGCCGACCAGGAACTTGATCCGGCGGCCAAGGCGGCGCGAGACCGTCTCGACCTCGGCGCGGATCGAGGCGAGGCCGTCGGACGACGCCGTGACCGCCTTGCCGACGCCGGTGGGCGCGCGGTATTCGCCGAAGGCGTCGCGCATCACGCGGCCCCATTCGCCGGTGGTGACGCCTGCACGGGCGGCCACGATGGACGGGCCCATGATGTTCTCGCCCCCGCGCGCGGCGCGCGCGAGCGCGACGAGGGCGGCCTCGACGGTCGCCTCGTCGCGCGCCTTCCGCCACGCCTGCAATGCCGCGACCTGTTCGGCCTCGACGGCGGGGTCCACGACCAGGATACCGCCCTCGCCTGCCGTGAGCGGCGAGGGTTCGGTCTGGGTGTAGCGGTTGACGCCCACCACCGTGGTTTCGCCCGCCTCGATGGCGGCCAGCCGGCGGGTGTTGCTCTCGACCAGCGCGCCCTTCATGTGGTCGATGGCGGCGACCGCGCCGCCCATCGCGTCGATGCGGGCGAGTTCCTCGCGCGCGCCGGCCTTCAGCGCCGCGACCTTGGCCGCGACCGCCGGGTTGCCGTCGAACAGGTCGGCGTATTCCAGCAGGTCGGTCTCGAAGGCGAGGATCTGCTGCATCCTCAGCGACCACTGCTGGTCCCAGGGGCGCGGCAGGCCCAGCGCCTCGTTCCAGGCGGGAAGCTGCACCGCGCGGGCGCGGGCGTTTTTCGACAGCGTGACGGCCAGCATCTCGATCAGGATGCGGTAGACGTTGTTCTCGGGCTGCTGTTCGGTGAGGCCGAGGCTGTTGACCTGCACACCATAGCGGAAGCGCCTGAGCCCCGGGTCGGTGACGCCATAGCGGTCGCGGCAGATCTCGTCCCACAGGTCGACGAAGGCGCGCATCTTGCACATCTCGGTCACGAACCGGATGCCGGCATTCACGAAGAACGAGATGCGGCCGACGATGCCGGGGAAATCCTGCTCGCTGACGCGGGGGCGCACCTCGTCGAGCACCGCGCAGGCCGTCGCCAGCGCGAAGGCAAGCTCCTGCTCGGGCGTCGCGCCCGCCTCCTGCAGGTGGTAGGAACACACGTTCATCGGGTTCCATTTCGGCACGTTCGCGTAGCAATACGCGGCGACATCGCCGATCAGGCGCAAGCTGGGCGCGGGCGGGAACACATAGGTGCCGCGGCTGAGGTATTCCTTGATGATGTCGTTCTGCACCGTGCCCTGGAGGGCGGCGATGTCCTCGCCCTGCTCCTCGGCCACGGCGACATACAGCGCGAGCAGCCAGGCGGCGGTCGCGTTGATGGTCATCGAGGTGTTCATCTGCCCGAGCGGGATGTCCGCGAACAGCCGGCGCATGTCGCCGATATGGCTGACCGGCACGCCGACCTTGCCGACCTCGCCGCGCGCCAGCGGATGGTCGCTGTCGTAGCCGGTCTGCGTGGGCAG
>JAVVFE010000356.1:0-3461 GCA_032251175.1 Thermohalobaculum sp. | reverse complement strand
CGGGTCCGGGGCGTGCCGCCGTTGTCGGCCAGGGGCCCGAGGCGCGGGTCGGTGACGTTCTGCGTGGCGACAGCCCCCACCCCCGCGCGGGCGTAAGCGCAGCGCGCCGCCACGGCGGGCGAGGACGATGAGATCGCCACGCCGAACATGGCCGTATCGGCGCAGCGCGCGACGATGGAGAAGGTCATGGTCCGGCCCTCAGTCGGGGATCACGGCGGTCGCGTCGATCTCGACCAGCCATTCGGGGCGGGCGAGGGCGACGACGACGAGCCCGGTGCAGACCGGATGGACGCCGCGGATGTAGTCGCCCATCACGCGGTAGACCGCCTCGCGGTGGCGGATGTCGGTCAGATACACGACCAGCTTGCACAGATGGCCCATCTCGCCCCCGGCCTCGCCGATCAGTTGGCAGATGTTCTGCATCACCCGGTGGGCCTGCGCCGCAGGGTCGCCCACGCCCACGTTGGCGGCGGTGTCGAGGTCCTGCGGGCAGGCGCCGCGCAGGAACACCATCCGCCCGCGCGCCACCACGCCGTGGGCGAGGTCGTTGTCGAGGCGCTGTTCGGGATATGTCGCCCGCGTGTTGAAGGGGCGGATGCGGGTGTGCGCCATCAGGCGACCCTCTCACTGATGTAGCGGGCGAAGTCGTAGAGCGGGCGCTCCATCGGCGAAAGCGGCCCGGGGGCCGACAGCGCGGCCGAGACGCCGCGATAGACCCGCTCGGTGCAGCCCTTGTCCTCGGCGTTGACGTGGTCGAGGAGTTTTTTCAGCGCCTTGAAATGTTCGGCCGAGGCCGGGTCGGCCATGAATTCGGGAGCGAGGCCGCCGCCGAAGGTGACATGCACCTGCCCCACGCCGCGCGGGTGCAGCGAGAGATACCAGAAATAGCCGGGCGTCAGCGTGATCATCAGCGAGGGATAGACCGCGAAGATTGCGGTCCTGAGCCGCCATTCCCCGGTCAGGCGGGTGTTGGTGGGGTGCGCGACCGAGAGCGTGAAGCTGGGATCCTTCTGGATCGTGTGGATGTTGTAGGCCGGCGCGCCGGGCGGCAGGGCCGAGGCGTCGATGTCCGACAGCCCGCCGATGGTGTCGGCATGGCAGACCGGCAGGTGGTAGCTCTCCATGAAGTTCTCGGCCAGCACCTTCCAGTTGGTGTCCCAGACAAAGGTCTCGCGGAAATCCTCGATGTAGGTTTCCATGCCGAAGGGCGCGATCTCGGCGGCAAGACCCGCGAGGCGCGTGGAGACCGGGGCTGCGTCGGGGTTGAGCGTGATCATCACCCAGCCCAGCCATTCCTCGCAGCGGATCTGCGGCAGGCAGATCTGGTCGCGCCGGAACGCGGTGTTGCCGGCCATGTGGGGCGCGCCCCTCAGCCGCCCGTCGAGGTTGTAGACCCAGCCGTGATAGGGGCAGGTGATGCGGGCGACGTTGCCCTGCCCTTCCAGCAGCACCGACATGCGGTGGCGGCAGACATTCGACTGCGCGCGCAACTGGCCATCGGCGTCGCGGACCACCATCACCGGCTCGCCCGCGAGGTCGTAGGTGAGGTAGTCGCCGGCGCGGGCGAGCGACGAGGCGCGGCCGACGCAGATCCAGTCGCGGCGGAAGATGCGCGCGAGTTCGCGCTCGAGGAAGGCGTCCGAGGTGTAGACCGATTTCGGCATGGTCATCGCCTCGCCGAACGGGCGGGCGGCGGTGGCGGCAAGCTCGGCCACGGGGTCGAGGTTGGGGTCGATGAGGTTCATCACTCGGCGGCCTTCTTCTGGTCGGCGGCGAACCAGCGGTGGACGGCGCCGTCGCCTTGCGGGCGCGTGGTGGCCGGGCGCACTCGGTCCGAGAGGCCGGCGGATTTCTTGACGAAGTCGAGCGGGCCGTCCCAGTCGAAATTGCGGTAGACCGCCTGAAGCTGATTGAAGCGGGGGCTTTGCGCGAACATCTGGAAGGCGAGCCGGTGCCCCGCATAGTCGGACGAGATCAGGTCGCGGGCGAAGGCCAGCAGCCTGCGGCGGTCTTCGGCCTGCCAGTCGTCGTTGAGGGTGTAGAACTTCTCGAGCCAGGGCCTGGTCTCGGGGTCCTCGAAGGCCGCGACGTCGGGGGTCACGCAGATCTGCCCGCCACAGAGGTCGCGGGCGATGTTCATCGCCTCGTAAAGCTGCGAGCAGGCAACGACGCGGCCGGCCATCAGGATCGACTGGTTGGGCATCAGAAGGCCGGCCGGCGAGCGTTCGGCCAGCGTGATCGCGGCCGTCAGGTGGGCGTTGATCGTCTCGCGGTAGATCGCAAGCTCGGCCAGTTTCTCCTGCACCGCGGGTTGCTTGTCGAGCCCGGTCTGGCGGGCGTTGAACAGCGCCGCGCCGATCAGCATGTCGGCGACCTTGAGGTTGCGCTGCACGAAGGCGAAGGCGGAATAGCGGTGCAGCGTGGCGCGGATGTAGCTCGCGGCCCGGGTGTGGCGGTAGAACAGCACGTTCTCCCACGGGATCAGCACGTCGTCGAACACCACCAGCGTGTCGACCTCGTCGAAGCGGTTGGCGAGCGGGTAGTCGCGCGCATCCGCCCGGCCGGTGAAGCCGGTGCGGCAGATGAACTTGAGGCCGGGCGAGCCGAGGTCGCAGACGAAGCCCACGGCGTAGTCGGAATAGGCGGCATCGCCCCAGTTGGCGATGGTGGGCTTGGTGAACGCCTGGTTGGCATAGGCTGCGGCGGTTTCGTATTTCGCGCCGCGGACGACGATGCCGGCGTCGGTCTCGCGCACGACATGCAACAGCATGTCGGGGTCCTGGTCCTGCGGGCGCTTGGAACGGTCACCCTTGGGGTCGGTGTTGGCCGAGACGTGGAACGGGTCGCGGGCGATGACGCGGAGGATGTGATCCTCGATGTTCCGCGCGAACTGGGGGTCGATCTCGGCCAGCACGTCCTGGCCGTCGTAGAGCGACCACATCTCGCCCACGGTCTCGTCGCCGACGCGGGTGACGACGCCGCCAATCTCCTCCATCACATGGTCGGTGGCGCGGCGCTTGGCCCACCAGTCGGCCTCGCTCAGCGGCAGGGCGTTGCCGATGGCGTTGACCTCGCCGTCGCGGGTCTGGGTCATGATCGGGGCGTGGTCGGGGTCGTGCGCCATGTCGAAGATGCGGGCGCGGATGTCCACCAGCGGGCGGAACATCGGGTGGGTGGTGACGTCGGTGACGCGCTCGCCATTGACCCAGACGGCGCGGCCGTCGCGGATCGAGGCGCGGTAGTCCTCGCCGGTGCGGATCATGGCGCGCTCTCCCTGCGGTCCCGGATGCTCCCGAGCCTTGCGCGCCGGGGTGCGGGCCGTAAAGGGGAAAATACGGGGCCTGGGAAAGGGGGCGCGCGCGCCCTGCCGAGGTTCAGGATTGTCGCGCAGGGTGGCGCGAGGGGGATGCGGCGCCGGGGGCAGGATGGCGACGGGCCGCGATGCGGGGAATGCGGCGCCG
>JAVVFE010000355.1:0-3462 GCA_032251175.1 Thermohalobaculum sp. | reverse complement strand
CCGCGCGTCAATTCGCGCGCACATGCGCAACGCCCCTGCGGCGCTCGGTCACCGGCTTGACCGCCGCGGGGCCATCGCTTACCTCCCGGCCATGCTGCGACCCATCCTCATCCACCCCGATCCGCGCCTGAAGAAGGTCTGCGAGGCCGTCTCGGACATCGGCCCCGCCGAGGCGCGGCTGATCGAGGACATGTTCGCCACCATGTACGACGCGCCGGGCATCGGCCTTGCCGCGCCGCAGGTGGGGGTGAACGCGCGCCTGATCGTGATGGACTGCGCCCGGCGCGAGGACGAGCCGCCCGCCCCCATCGCCCTGATCAACCCCGAGGTGGTCTGGGCGTCGGAGGAGACCTCGGACTACGAGGAGGGGTGCCTGTCGATCCCCGAGATCTATGCCAACGTGACGCGGCCTTCGGCCGTGCGCGTGCGGTTCCGCGACGCCCGGGGGGCCGAGCGCGAGGAGGATTATTCCGGCATCTGGGCGACCTGCGTGCAGCACGAGATCGACCACCTGAACGGGCGGTTGTTCATCGACTATCTGGGCCCGATGCGGCGGCGGATGATCACCGAGCGGATGAAGAAGCTCAAGCGCGAGCGCGTCAAGACCGCTCCTGACCGCGTCGAGGGCTGAGGCGCCATGCGCCTCGGCTTCATGGGCACGCCCGACTTCGCGGTGCAGGTGCTGCGCGCGCTGGTGGGCGCCGGCCACGAGATCGCGGCCGTCTACACCCAGCCGCCGCGGCCGGCCGGGCGCGGCAAGCAGCCCCGCCCCTCGGCGGTGGCCGAAGCCGCGGGGGCGCTGGGCCTGCCGGTGCGGACGCCTGCGCGGTTCCGCGACGAGGCGGTGCTGGTCGACTTCGAGGCACTGCGCCTCGATGCCGCGGTGGTGGTGGCCTATGGCCAGATCCTGCCGCAGCGGGCGCTCGATGCACCAAAGCTAGGCTGCTTCAACCTCCATGCCTCGCTGCTGCCGCGCTGGCGCGGGGCGGCGCCGATCCAGCGGGCGATCATGGCGGGGGATGCCGAGACTGGGGTCTGCGTGATGCGGATGGAGGCGGGGCTCGACACCGGCCCGGTGGTGGCCTGCGAGGCCACCCCGATCGCGCCCGACGACACGGCCGCCACCCTGCACGACCGGCTGGCGGCGATCGGCGCGCCCCTGATGGTGCGCGCGCTGGCGGGCATTGCCGCCGGGCGCCTCACCCCGCGCCCGCAGCCGGCCGACGGCGTCACCTACGCCGCCAAGATCGACAAGGCCGAGGCGCGGATCGACTGGATCCGCGATGCTGCGGTGCTGTCGGCCCATGTCCGCGGCCTCTCGCCCTTCCCCGGCGCCTGGTGCGAGATCGCGGGCGAGCGGGTCAAGGTGCTGATGGCGCTGCCCGAGGCGGGCGAGGGCGCGCCGGGCGAGGTGCTGGACGCGCGCCTGTCGGTCGCCTGCGGGCAGGGCGCGCTGAGGCTCACGCGCCTGCAACGTGCCGGGCGGGGCGCGGTGAGCGGGCCCGAGTTCCTCAACGGCCTGCCGGTCGCGCCGGGCACGCGGCTGGGCTAGGTTTTTGCACGCACAACGGAGGGTGCCATGCGCATCGGTGACGCCGCCCGGGCCTGCGGGCTGCCGGTCAAGACGGTCCGCTATTACGCCGATATCGGCCTCGTCGCGCCCGCGGGACGCGGCGGCAACGGCTATCGCGACTATGCCGAGGGCGACGTGCGGCGCCTGGGCTTCGTGCGCCGGGCGCGGGCGTTCGGCTTTTCGATCGAGGACTGCCGCGAGCTTCTCGGCCTCTATGCCGATCGCGACCGGGCGAGCGCGGACGTCAAGCGCATCGCCGAGGCGCGGATCGTCGAACTGGACCGCCAGATGGCCGAACTTGCGGCGCTCAGGGCCGACCTCCAGCACCTGGCCGAGGCCTGCGCGGGCGACGGGCGGCCCGATTGCCCGATCCTGAACGGGCTTGCGGGCGGGGCGGGGCGGCACGGCTGAGGCGGGTCGCGGGCGCGCGCGGCGCATTCGGTTCCGTGGCCTCTGCTCTGCGGCGCGGATCGCCACTGGAGGGTGCGCGCGCGGCGCATCGGTCTGGACGCGCGCCACGCCCTCGGGTTACACAACATCTATGAGCAGGGTGCCACCCGATACCGACATAGAGCGCGAGATCCCCGAGCCGCTGGCGCGCGCGCTGGGCGAGCGGTATCTGACCTATGCGCTGTCGACCATCATGCACCGCGCCCTGCCGGATGCGCGCGACGGGCTAAAGCCGGTGCATCGCCGGCTTCTGTGGGCGATGCGCCAGCTCAAGCTCGACCCCGCCTCGGGCTACAAGAAATCGGCGCGCGTGGTCGGCGACGTGATCGGCAAGTATCACCCGCATGGCGATCAGTCGGTCTATGACGCGCTGGTGCGCGCGGCGCAGGATTTCTCGCTGCGTTACCCGCTGATCGACGGGCAGGGAAATTTCGGCAACATCGACGGCGATGGCGCGGCCGCCATGCGCTACACCGAAACCCGGCTGACGGCGGTGGCGCAGGCGCTGATGGAGGGGCTCGACGAGGACGCCGTCGACCTGCGCCCGACTTACGACGGCGAGGAGGAGGAGCCCGAGGTCCTGCCCGCCGCCTTCCCCAACCTGCTGGCGAACGGCGCCGCCGGCATCGCGGTGGGCATGGCGACCTCGATCCCGCCGCACAACGCGGGCGAGCTGGCCGAGGCGCTGCTGCACCTGATCCGCCACCCGGGCGCCAGCACCGAGACGCTGGCCGACATGATCCCCGGCCCCGATTTCCCCACCGGCGGCGTGATGGTCGAGCCGCGCGAGTCGATTCTCGCCGCCTACCGCACCGGGCGGGGATCCTTCCGCCTGCGCGCGCGGTGGGAGGTCGAGGATCTGGGCCGCGGCACCTGGCAGATCGTGGTCACCGAGATCCCCTACCAGGTGCAGAAGTCGAAGCTGGTCGAGCGGATCGCCGAGCTGATCACCTCGAAGAAGGTGGCGATCCTGGCGGATGTGCGCGACGAATCGGCCGAGGACATCCGGCTGGTGCTGGAACCCCGCGCCCGCACGGTGGACCCGGCGCTGCTGATGGAGACGCTGTTCCGCAATTCGGACCTCGAGACGCGCATCCCCCTCAACATGAACGTGCTGATCGACGGGCGCGTGCCGAAGGTGTGCAGCCTTTCTGAGGTGCTGCGCGCCTTCCTCGACCACCGGCGCGACGTGCTGCTGCGGCGCGCGCGGCACCGGCTGGGCCGGATCGCGCATCGGCTCGAGGTGCTGGAAGGCTACATCATCGCCTTCCTCAACCTCGACCGGATCATCGCGATCATCCGCACCGAGGACGACCCCAAGGCGGTGATGCTGGCCGAGGACTGGTCGAACGGCGCGGCCCGGGGCGGCGTGTTCCTGACCGACATGCAGGCCGAGGCGATCCTGAACATGCGCCTGCGCAGCCTGCGCAAGCTGGAGG
>JAVVFE010000354.1:0-3468 GCA_032251175.1 Thermohalobaculum sp. | reverse complement strand
GGCGCGATGGCGCGACCCGCCCGCCCGTCGCGCATCGCGGTGCCCGCAGGCCGCCCGGCCCATGCGAGGAGCGCCACATGCCCGCCACGATCGGTCACGCGCACCGCGGGGCCCGGGCCGCCCGGCCCATGGCGCGCAGGCCCGGGTTCCACGCCGCAGGCCACCGCGGCCGTCAGAACGCCTTGCGCTGCGCCAGGGCGGCGGCGATCGTGCCGTCGTCGAGATAGTCCAGCTCGCCCCCCACCGGCACGCCCTTGGCCAGCATCGTGACCTCGGCGCCGGTGCCGTCCAGATAATCGGCCACCACATGCGCCGTGGTCTGCCCGTCCATCGTCGCGCCGACCGCGAGGATCACCTCGGCCACGCCCTCGGCCCGCACCCGCGCCGCAAGCTCGGGGATGCGCAGCGTCTCGGGCGTCACGCCGTCCAGCGCCGACAGCGTGCCGCCCAGCACATGGTAGCGCCCCTTGAAGCCGCCCGCGCGTTCCAGCGCCCACAGGTCGGCCACGTCCTCGACCACGCACAGCCGCGTCGGGTCGCGCCGCGCATCGAGGCAGATCGCACAGCGCGGCCCGGCGCCGATATTGCCGCAGACCTCGCAGAGCGCGACCTTCTCGGCGACCTCCGCCAGCGCCTTGGCCAGCGGCAGCAGCAGCCGCTCGCGCTTCTTGACCAGCGCCAGCGTCGCGCGCCGGGCCGAGCGCGGCCCCAGCCCCGGCAGCTTCGCCAGAAGCTCGATCAGCCGCTCGACCTCGGGCCCGCCGCTCACGCCCGTGCCCGCGCCACCACGCCCGACAGGCACCCCACCGCGCCCGCGGCCTTGCGCAGTTCCGCCGTGGGCGTCTCGGTCACCGCGACCCCCAGCGATTCGTAGAAGGCGCGCGCGGCGGGGTTGGCCGGCATCAGGATGCGCCGCGGCCCCAGCGTGACCACGTTCATCGCCGTGTTGGTGTCGGCCTCGCCCAGGTCCGGCAGGAACGCGACCCGATAGCCGCGCTCGCGCAGCGCCACCACCGCCGCATGCGGCGTGCGGCGCGGCCAGGCGATGGCGAGGTCGCGGTCCAGGATACGCAGCATCCCCATCAGGTGCATGGTGCCGAACGGCATGTCGACGGCCAGCGTCTCGACCCCCATGGCGCCGAGCAATCCGCCGATCTGCTCGATCGCGGCATCGTTGGTGCGCATCCCCCGGCCGATGATGGCGCAGCCCGCGTCCAGCCACATCAGGTCCGCGCCCTCGAACGTCGCGCTGCCCCGCAGCGTCATCAGGATCGGCACCCGCGCGGCGGCGAGGCAGGCCGCCACCGCCACCTCCTCGCCCGCCCGCACGGTCGAGGCCGGGCGCGCGAGGATCGCGCCCTCGGGCGTCATCACGAACAGGTCGGCGCAGAACATCTGGTTGGGATGCGTGGTCGAGGGCGCAACCTCCAGCACCGTCACCCCCGCAGCGCGGTAGGCGTCGGCCATCCGCGCATGCTCCGCGGCGGCGAGGCCCAGATCGACCGGGGCGAGCAACTGGTTGCGGTCGGCCTCGTTGCCCGCGGCCGCCAGCGCGCGGCCCGGCGCCGACAGCAGCACAGCCGTCAGCGGCGCCCACTCGTTCGCAATGCCGCAATCGGCCCAATGCCCGCCGATCTCGGCGGCATGCGGCGCAGTGCGCTGCGACCAGGCCTCGCCGCCATAGGCGGCCGTGCCGAAGCTGTTGCCCTCGGCTGCGGTCGGCGCGCCGCCCGGCATGTCCTCGGCCATGATCCTCACATCCCAGGGAATTTGAAGCCCGGGGGCAGCGGCAGCCCCTCGGTCACCTTCGCAAGCTCGGCCTGCGCCTGCTCGCGGGCCTTGCGCACCGCGTCGTTGACGGCGGCGACGATCAGGTCCTCGAGCACCTCCTTCTCCATCGAGCCGTCGATGAGCGAGGGATCGACCTTCAGCGCCTTGACCTCACCCTCGCCCGTGGCGGTGGCGCGCACCAGCCCCGCACCCGCGCTGCCGTCGGCGCTCATCCCGGCGATGCGGGACTGCGCCTCGGTCATGCGCTCCTGCATCTTCTGCGCCTCGCGCATCAGCTTGGCCATGTCGCCCAGTCCCTTGAGCATGTCAGCTCTCCTCTCCGAAGGGGTCGTCGGCATCGAGGATGTCGCCGTCGATCTCGACGGTCGCATCCTCGGGCATGGCGGCGAGATAGTCGGCCTCGGCCCCCGGCGCCAGATCGCCCAGCGGGCGCATCGCCCCGATCTTCGCGCCGGGGAAGGCCTTGAGCGCCGCGATCACCAGCGGATGGCGCGCCGCCTCGGCGATCAGCCCGGCCGCGGTCTCGGCGCGGGTCTCGGCCAGCGTCGGGCCGCCGCCGGCATCGCTCACCGCGACCGACCAGCGCCGGCCGCTCAGCCGCCCCAGGGTCTGCGCCAGCCGCCCGGCCAGGTCGGCGGGGGCGCCGGGGCGCGGCGTGAACTCGATCAGCCCGGGGCGCAGGGTCACCGGGCTCAGGTAGCGCTCGACCTCGTCCAGCAGCTTGATGTCGCGCGCGCCCGCCACGATCGCGGCGATGTCCTCGATCGGGATGGCGACCGGCTCGGCCTGCGCCACGGGCCCGGCCTGCGCCATGGGGGCCTGCGCGATCCGCGTCGTGGCGGGCGCCGGGCCGCGGCCGCCCGCCACGGCGCGCAGCGGCGGCGCCTCGGCGCGCGTGCCGCCGTTCCCGCCGCCGCCCGTCCCGCCGCTCCCGCCACTGCTGCCACCACCCGCCGGCACCGCCGCGCCCATCTCCGCGCCGCCCGCCTCGGTCAGCCGCCGCACCAGATCGCCCGGCGTTGGCAGGTCGGCGACATGCGTGAGCCGGATCACCGCCATTTCCGCAGCCATCATCGCCGAGGGCGCGACCGCCAACTCCTCCAGCGCCTTCAGCAGCATCTGCCAGGCCCGCGTCAGCACCCGCATCGACAGCCGCCCGGCCAGGTCCCGCCCCCGCCTGCGCTCGTCGGGCGAGACGGTGGGGTCCTCGGCCGCCGCCTCCGCGATCTTGACCACTGAAATCCAGTGGGTCAGCTCCGCAAGGTCGCGCAGCACCACGCCCGGATCCGCGCCTTCGGCATATTGCGCGCCAAGCTCGGCCAGCGCCGCGCCCGCATCGCCCCGCATGATCGCCTCGAACAGGTCGAACACCCGGCCGCGGTCGGCCAGGCCCAGCATCCGGCGCACGTCGGCGGCCCCGGTCTCGGCCTCGCGCCCATGCGCCACCGCCTGATCGAGCAGCGACAGCGCATCGCGCACCGAGCCCTCGGCCGCCCGGGTGATCAGCGCGAGCGCGTCCGCCGCCACCCTCGCCCCCTCCTTTGCCGCGATGCCCGCGAGGTGCGCCATCATCACCTCGGGCTCGATCCGGCGCAGGTCGAACCGCTGGCAGCGGCTGAGCACCGTCACCGGCACCTTGCGGATCTCGGTGGTGGCGAAGATGAATTTCACATGCGC
>JAVVFE010000353.1:0-3472 GCA_032251175.1 Thermohalobaculum sp. | reverse complement strand
CCGGTCGGCGAGGCGCGCAGCCTCAGCCCCGGCCGCCTCGAGCGCGTTGATGCGCGCGTCCTGCGCCGCCGCCTCGCCCCGCAGGTCGGCGACCGCGAGGTCGGGGCGCGCGTCGCGCACCGCCTTCCAGGCGTCCCACTCGCCGCCCATGAAGAATGCAGCCCCCAGCGCCACCAGCGTGATGGTCGCGACGATGCCGCAGAAGCGCAGGATGCGGTCGATCACCGGTCGATCTCCCCGAACACCACGTCGAGCGAGCCGATGATCGCCGCGACGTCGGCAAGCTGGTGCCCGCGGCACAGGTGGTCCATCGCCGCCAGATGCGGGTAGCCGGGCGCGCGGATCTTGGCGCGGTAGGGCTTGTTGCTGCCGTCGGCCACCAGATAGACGCCGAATTCGCCCTTCGGCGCCTCGACGCAGGCATAGACCTCGCCCTCGGGCACGCGGAAGCCTTCGGTATAGAGCTTGAAGTGGTGGATCAGCGCCTCCATCGAGGTCTTCATCTCGGCCCGTTTCGGCGGGCTGATCTTGCCCCGGTGGGTGACGTCCTCGCCCTTGCAGGCGTCCAGCTTTTCAAGCGCCTGGCGCATGATCTTGACGCTTTCGCGCATCTCCTCCATGCGGCACAGGTAGCGGTCGTAGCAGTCGCCGTGCTTGCCCACCGGGATGCGGAAGTCGAATTCGTTGTAGCACTCGTAGGGCTGCGCGCGGCGCAGGTCCCAAGCCCAGCCCGAACCGCGCACCATCACGCCCGAGAAGCCCCAGGCCTGCGCCTCGGCCAGGCTGACGACGCCGATATCGACGTTGCGCTGCTTGAAGATGCGGTTGCCGGTCAGCAGGCCGTCGATGTCGTCGAGAACCGCGCCGAACTCCTCGGTCCACTGCCAGATGTCGTCGCAGAGCTGGGGCGTCAGGTCCCGATGCACGCCGCCGGGGCGGAAATAGGCGGCGTGGAGGCGCGCCCCGCAGGCGCGCTCGTAGAACACCATCAGCTTCTCGCGCTCCTCGAACCCCCAGAGCGGCGGGGTGAGCGCGCCCACGTCCATCGCCTGCGTGGTGACGTTGAGGAGGTGGTTGAGGATGCGACCGATCTCGGAGAACAGCACCCGGATCAATTGCCCGCGGCGCGGCACCGGGGTCTCGGTCAGCTTCTCGATGGCGAGGCACCAGGCGTGTTCCTGGTTCATCGGCGCGACATAGTCGAGCCGGTCGAAATAGGGCAGGTTCTGCAGGTAGGTGCGGCTTTCCATCAGCTTTTCGGTGCCGCGGTGCAGCAGGCCGATATGCGGGTCGCAGCGTTCGACGATCTCGCCGTCGAGTTCGAGCACCAGACGCAGAACACCGTGCGCGGCGGGGTGTTGCGGGCCGAAATTGATGTTGAAGTTGCGAATCCGCTGTTCGCCGCCGGGGAGAGTTCCGTCCATCAGAACCTCCCCTGCCCGTCCAGCTTGTCGCGGAAGGCCATGACCCAGAGCAGGACCACCGCGCCCAGCGGGATGATCGCGACCAGCGCCACCCAGGACGGGATGCCGAATTTCGGCAGCAGGCGCCAGAACGGCACGACGACCAGCGCCGCGATGATCAGCATCCAGATCAAGCCGCCACCTCCCATACCCGGGCCCATCATTTGCCTGCCCCCTTCTTCTCGTCGCCGGGCAGGATGTAGTGGGCACCCTCCCACGGGCTCATGAAGTCGAACTGGCGGTATTCCTGCACGAGGCGAACCGGCTCATAGACCACGCGCTTCTGGGTCTCGTCGTAGCGGACCTCGACATAGCCGGTGGTCGGGAAGTCCTTGCGCAGCGGATGGCCGCGGAAGCCGTAGTCGGTGAGGATGCGCCGCAGATCGGGATGGCCCGAGAACATCACCCCGAACATGTCGAAGATCTCGCGCTCGAACCAGTTGGCCGAGGGGTGGAGGTCGGCGATCGAGGGGATCACCTCGTCCTCGGCCGCCAGCACCTTGAGCCGGACGCGCTGGTTCTGCGGCATCGACAGGAAGTGATAGACCACCTCGAAGCGCCGCTCGCGCCCCGGCCGGTCCACGGCGGTGATGTCGATCAGCGTGGTGAAGGCGCAGGCCGGGTTGTCGCGCAGATACCCCACCAGCGCGCGCAGCCCCGCCGCGGTCGCGGTCACGGTCAGCTCGCCCCGCGCCACGGCGTGGTCTGCAACCGCGTCCGACTGCGCCATGGCGATCATCTCGCCCAGTTCCTCGAGTGCGCCAGCCATCCGATTCTCCCTGCCACGCGGCCCGCCGCGCGCCCGTGCTGCGCGCGGCTCAGCGCGCGATCGTTCCCGTCCGCCGGATCTTCCGCTGAAGCTGGAGGATGCCGTAGAGCAGCGCCTCGGCGGTCGGCGGGCAGCCCGGGACGTAGACGTCCACCGGCACCACCCGGTCGCAGCCGCGCACCACCGAATAGCTGTAGTGGTAGTAGCCGCCGCCATTGGCGCACGAGCCCATCGAGATCACATAGCGCGGCTCGGGCATCTGGTCGTAGACCTTGCGCAGCGCCGGCGCCATCTTGTTGGTGAGCGTGCCCGCGACGATCATCAGGTCGGACTGCCGGGGGCTGGCGCGCGGCGCGATGCCGAAGCGTTCCAGGTCGTAGCGCGGCATCGCGCTCTGCATCATCTCGACCGCGCAGCAGGCCAGGCCGAAGGTCATCCACATCAGCGAGCCGGTGCGCGCCCAGGTGATGACGTCGTCCACCGTGGTCAGGATGAAGCCCTTGTCGGCCAGTTCGTTCGACAAGTTCGCCGCCAGCAGGTCCTTGTCGGCCCCGGCCGCGATCGAGAGCGCGGGTGTCGAGGTCATTGCCATTCCAGCGCCCCCTTCTTCCATTCATAGGCGAAGCCGACGGTCAGCACGCCCAGGAACACCATCATCGACCAGAACGCCATGTCGGTAAGGCCCCCGAAGGCCGCGGCCCAGGGGAACAGGAAGGCGATTTCGAGGTCGAAGATGATGAACAGGATCGAGACGAGATAGAAGCGCACGTCGAACTTCATGCGCGCGTCGTCGAAGGCGTTGAAGCCGCATTCATAGGCCGAGATCTTCTCGGCATCTGGGCGGCGCACGGCCAGCACCCAGGCGGCAATCAGGAACGCCAGCCCCAGCGCCACGGCGAGCCCGAGGAAGATGACGATCGGCAGGTATTCTCGCAGAAGCTCGTCCACTCTCGTGATCTCCCGGCTGCTTCCGTCGCTTGTTGAGCCTTCGCTTAGCGGGCGCAGCATGTCCAGTCAATGCGGCCGCCGGGGTGGGGCGACAAACTCACGCGCCAGTGAGACTGTGCCCCAGAGCGGTTGCACCGCACAACCAAAAGCCGGGCCGGCGGCGTGAGAATCGGCGCACGGCCGGGCCGGCGCGAGGGCGCGCGCGGGACCGGGACCGGAGGGCGGGCGATGGGAGATGTGGCGCGGTTGACGGGGCTCGAACCCGCGACCCCCGGCGTGACAGGCCGGTACT
>JAVVFE010000352.1:0-3479 GCA_032251175.1 Thermohalobaculum sp. | reverse complement strand
TCAATCCGCCTTGACGCTCGCGCCGCCTCGATCCCATGTGGTCGGAATCCGCGCTCGCGGGCCGGGGGGTGATGGCTTCGACGCTGCTTTGCGCCCCTGAAGGCGGGGCAGGTTCAGTGCGCCGATGAGCCGCCGTCGCGGCCTTCCATCCATTCCGCGATCATGCAGTGCTGCACGCCGGCCTGCTGCGCCTTGCGGTAGAAGCCGATCAGCTCGCGCGCGGGGCCGGCCATGCGCTCGAACCCCGTGGCGAAGGCGACGAGCACGCCCAGCGTCGTCTCGCCCGCGATCACCATCAGCCCGCCCCCGAGCAGGATGCCGAGCGGCGCGAGGTGGTTGGCGAGGTTGAGCACCGCTTTCATCGCCCCTTTCCACAGATGGATCAGCAGCCGGTTGCGGTAGAGCGCGCCGATCTCGCGGGCCTCGGGCCCCGCAAGGTCCGAGACGTGCCGGCCCAGCGCGCGCAAGAGCGTCAGGCGCCGCGCCGTCAGGCGGTTCACCCTGCGCTGCATCAGGGGCGCCGCGATCACCTGCGGCAGCAGCAGCGCAGCCCCGATCAGCGCGATCCGCGGCTCGACCCAGAAGGTGTAGGCCAGCACGCCCGCCAGCGTCGCGAGGTTCGCCGCCGCGGTGCTCGGCCCCTCGCCGACGAAGCCGCCGAGCTGGTCGGCCTCGGTGGTCAGCACCGCGACCCGCTCGCCCGCGCCGTCCGCGTCGGCGCCGCCCGCCGCGACGATGCCGAGCAGATGCGTGCGCGTGTAGTGCACTGCGCTCTCGCCCAGCCAGCCCTGCGCCAGCCGCAACGCGAGCTTGAGCGCCTGTTGTGCCACGACGACGCCGAGATAGACCAGCGCGAGCGTGACCAGCAGGCCCGCATCGCCCGCCGTGATCGCGTCGTCGATGATGCGGCGCTGAAGCTCGATGGGGGCAAGCCCGATCACCGAGGCCGCGACCGCAAGCAGCGCCACCCCCGCCTGGCGCCAGCCCGACATGCGCCAGACATAGCGGGCGAGGGAGGCAGCCGGGCTGTCGTCGCCGGTCGGGCGGATCTCGCGGGGGGCAGGCAGCGTCATCAGTTCGATCCTAGCGCGCTTTCGGGAAATGTAACGCCGCTTTGCCGGTGGAAAAGTGCCGAGCGCCGGGTGCCGCCTTCCGGCCAGGCCGCAATCGCGGCGCGGTGGCGCAGAGCGGCCCGCGGCCAAGCGGCCTCTTGACCGCGGGGGCAGGGGTTTGCCATGACCGCCCGACCCCCGCGCGCGCGCTCGCTCCCCGCGACCCTGCGTCGTCTTTTCCGTCGGGGGGCGGGCTGGCTATCGAGGAACGCGGAGCGAAGGGAGCACCATGCCGACACATGCCGAGACCCGCACGCTGCCCTATTCGGCCGAGCAGATGTTCGGCCTGATCGCGGACGTGTCCGCCTATCCCGAGTTCCTGCCCTGGTGTTCGGCCGCGCGCATCCGGGCGCGCAGCGCGCAGCCGGACGGGACCGAACTGATCGAGGCCGACCTGGTGATCTCGTTCAAGGTGTTCCGCGAACGCTTCGGCAGCCGGGTCGTGCTGCGGCCGGCGCAGGCGCGCATCGATGTCGCCTATCTCGACGGGCCGTTCCGCTACCTGAACAACCACTGGCAGTTCCGCGATCTGGACGGCGGCGGCTGCGAGGTGGATTTCTTCGTCGATTTCGAGTTCCGCTCGCGCACCCTTCAGGCGATCATCGGGGTGGTGTTCAACGAGGCGATGCAACGCATCGTGCGCGCGTTCGAGGCCCGGGCGGCCGAGCTTTACGGGGCGCGCTGAGGCCACGCGCCTGCATTCGGGGAAGGTGACCCCCCTTTTCCGACTCCAGAATTCGACAAGACAAGGACTTGAATCCCCCCCTCCGATCCGGTCGGAAGGGTAAACCCTAGGGCGCGAGCCAGCGGCCGGTCCAGCCCTTCTGCCAATCGAAGCGCGCGCGCCGGTGGCCGGTTGCGCGCAGGTGCAGCCACTCGAAGCGGGCGACCGTGACGCTGACCAGCGCAAAGGCGCCGCGGCCCTCGGGCGGGGGCGTGTCGGCGGGGTCGGCCTCGGCCGGGTCGCGCAGTGCCGTGCCGGGGGCGTGGGCGCGGAAATACACGCGGCGCTGGTGCGGCACCAGGCGGGCCCACGCGGCCTCGACCGCCGCGCCCTCGGTCTCGAGCGCGGCCTGGCCCCACAGGCGCAGTTGCAGCTCGGCCCGCGCGTCCCACAGATGCAGCGCGACGCGCCCGTCGGCCAAGATATCGGCCGCCTTGGCCGAACGCTGGTCGGTGTGAAAGCCGATCCGCCGCTCGGCCGCATCGGCCGCGCGCAGGATCACGCTGCGCAGGTCGGGCCAGCCCTGCGGGGTCAGGGTCGCAAGCTGCATCTGGTGGAAGGCGGTGCGCCGGTCGGCCGCGCCGCGGGCAAGCCGGGCCCAGGCCGCGTCGGCGATGGCGGCGAGGTCGTCGTCGGGCAGGGTGGGGGCGGGGGTGCTCATGACTGTGCCGCCTCGATCAGCATCGCAAGGGCATGGGCGACGGCGGCGGCGCGGACCTGGCCGCGGCCGATGGCGCCGTATTCGATGCGCTGGTGGGTCAGGGTACCACGCCGGGCGGCGCAGGCGAAATGCACCAGCCCCTCGGGCTTGACGGCGCTGCCGCCGGGGCCGGCGATGCCGGTGATGGCGATGGCGAGGTGCGCGCGCGAACGGATCAGCGCGCCCTTGGCCATGGCGCGGGCGACCGGCTCGGACACCGCGCCATGCTGGGAGATGAGCGCGGTCGGCACGCCCAGCATCTCGGTCTTGGCCTCGTTGGAATAGACCACGAAACCGCGGTCGACCACGGCCGAGGAGCCGGGAATGTCGGTCAGGCAGGCGGTCACCAGACCGCCGGTGCAGCTTTCGGCGGTCGCGATCATCAGGCGCTTGCGGCGGCAGAGGTCGAGCAGCGCGACGACGAGGTCGGCGATCTGGTCGGAGCCGATCTCGTCCGCAAGCGTTGTGCCCGGCGCGTCGCGGTCGTCAGAACCAGCCATGTGCCACTCCCGCCGCAAGGGTCGCGATGGCGGCGGCCATGAGGCCCGCCACCAGGTCGTCGAGCATGATGCCCAGCGCGCCCGGCGCCCGTTCGGCCCAGTTGACCGGGGGCGGCTTGAGGATGTCGAAGAACCGGAACAGAAGGAAGCCCAGAACCCAGCCCGGCCAGGGCCAGACATGGGCGGCGGTGCCGGCCAGCGTGAGCCCCAGCGACAGCGGCCACAGCGCGAGCAGCATGCCCGCGACCTCGTCGATCACCACTTCCGAGGGGTCGGCGTCGGCCTTGCCCCCAATGTAGCGCGCGCTGGCCCAGAGGCCGGCCAGCGCGATCGCGGCGGTGGCCAGCGCCAGCGCCGCGATGCCGCCCGCCATGTGCAGCACCCAGGCGAGCGGGACGGCGGCGGCGGCGGCGAAGGTGCCGGGCGCGACGGGAATGTTGCCG
>JAVVFE010000351.1:0-3484 GCA_032251175.1 Thermohalobaculum sp. | reverse complement strand
CTACCTGTCGGTTGGCGCGCCCGGCCTGCCCGACCTGCCGCTGGCGGCCCGCGACACCGCCGAGGCGCTGGCGCTGCGCCCCAGCCAGGCCGAAGCCGAGGCGCGGATGGGCGCGACACCGCCGGCCGAGGCGCCGCAGTTCCCCGAGGAATACCTCGCACTCATCGCCCGGCTCGAAGGCATCATCGCCGAGCGGCCGGACGACCCCGAGGGCAACCGCCTGCTGGCCAACGCCTACATGCAGATGCAGCGGTATGCCGATGCCTGGCCGGTGCTGGCGCGCCTGATCGCGATCCGCGGCGCCGAGGCGCCAGCCGACCTCTATGGCAGCCAGGCCGAGGCGATGGTGCTGGCGGCGGGCGGCTACGTCTCGCCCGAGGCCGAGGCGGTGATCGCCGCGGCGCTGACGCGCGACCCGCAGCAACCGCTCGCGCGCTATTACTCGGGCCTCGCGCGGGCCCAGGCGGGCGACCTCGACGGCGCGATCGGGGTCTGGCGCGCGATGCTGCAGGGCGCGCCGGCCGATGCCGAGTGGCGCGGCTTCGTGGCCGAGATGCTGGCCGAGGCCATGCGCATCCGCGACGGCGCCCCTGCCGCCGACCTGCCCCTGCCGGTCGAGCCCGGCCCCGGTGCCGCCGACATCGCCGCCGCGGACGAGATGACCCCCGAGGACCGCGCCGCGATGATCGAGGGCATGGTCGGCCGGCTCGAGGAGCGCCTGACCGTCGATGGCGGCGAGCCCGAGGAGTTTCTGCGCCTGATCAACGCCTACCGCGTGCTGGGACGCGACGAGGACGCGCGCCGCGCCTATGCGCTCAGCCAGTCCAAGCTCGACGGCTCAGCCGCCTCGTTCATTCGCGAGCAGGCGCTGGTGATGGGGATCATCGCCGAATGACCGCGCCCGAGGCGCGCCCGGCCCGCGCGCCGATCCACGAGGACGTGACCGAGCTTGCGGCGTCGCGGGGGCCGCTGATGGGGCTCGACCTGGGCACCAAGACCATCGGTGTCGCCATCTCGGACGGGCTGCGGATGGCGGCAACGCCGGTGCTGACGGTGGCGCGCACCAAATTCACCGCGGACGCCGAGGCTCTGGTCAAGCTGATCGCCGCGCGCGGCGTCAGCGGCATCGTACTGGGCCTGCCGCGCAACATGGACGGCTCGGAAGGCCCGCGGGCGCAATCGACCCGGGCCTTCGCGCGCAACCTGTCGGCGCTGGTCGCGGTGCCGATCACGTTCTGGGACGAGCGGCTGTCGACCGCGGCGGTCGAGCGCACGCTGATCGCGGCGGATTCCTCGCGAAAACGTCGCGCCGAGGTGATCGACAAGCTGGCGGCCGCCTATATCCTGCAAGGTGCGCTCGACCGGCTGGCGGCGCATCTCGACCGGGATGACCCATGAGCGACCCCATCAGCGACGACATCTGGACGCGCGACGAGATCGAAAGCCCCTGCGTGAAGATCTGCGTCATCCACCCCGAGACGCGGCTCTGCGTCGGCTGCGCGCGCAGCATCGACGAGATCGGCGCCTGGTCGCGCATGACGCCCGCGGCACGGCGCGCGGTGATGGCCGAACTGCCCGCGCGCGCCCCCGCCCCTGCCGTGCGGCGCGGGGGGCGCGCGGCGCGCCGGGGCGGGTGAGCTGTTTTTGCCACCGCCCCGCCACATCCTCGCCACGCCGGGATGACAGCTTCTTGATCGGGGACGCCTGCGCAGATAGCGTAACGTTCGTTCAGGGCGTGTGTTAACCTGAATGGCCATGCGGATATGCCATAGCAACGCGTGTGCCTTGGGCAGAGTTCGGGCGGTGGGCTGATGGTATTCTGGCCGATCCTCGTCGTCTTCGCGATGACCGCGATTGTGCTCGTCTCGGGCGTCGCAGTTCCCGTCGACGTGCAGGACGAGGAGGCGGTGATGCGCCTCGTCTACACGCTGATTCTGGCCTCGGGCATCGTGATCGCGGCGGCTGGCCGGGTGATTTTGCATCAGGGCTGGCGCACCGTGCATTACGGCTTCGTCTGGTCCTGCGTGTTCGCTGCCATGCTGATGGCATATTCCTTCCGCACCGACATGCAGGGCGTGATCGCCGGCCTCAAGGGCCGCCCGGTGCAGTCGATTGCGCTGAGCCAGGCGCAGATCGAGACCGAACTGCGCCGCGGCTGGGACGGGCATTACCGCGCGGACGCCATCGTCAACGGCGTGGGCATGCGGCTGATGGTCGACACCGGCGCCACCATGGTGCTGATCCCGTTCGAGCAGGCCTCGGCCATCGGCATCGACACCAGCGCGATCGACTTCTCGATTCCGGTGATGACCGCGAACGGGCGCTCGACCGTCGCACCGATCCGCATCGCCTCGATCGTCGTGGGCCAGATCATGGTGCGCGACGTGGTGGCGGCCGTTGCCCAGCCCGGACGGCTTCAGACCGGGCTTCTGGGCATGAGCTTCCTCGACAAGCTGGGCGAGACAAGTTTCCAGGGCGACCGGCTGTTCCTGCGTCAGGGCTTGCCGGCCGACTCGCCGCTGTTCGCGCCGAGCGCCGCGGTGCAGTGACACCGCCGCCATCGGCACCGGCGCCAGCGGGGCGCGCCCGCCGGTCAGCGACGGTCGAGCCACCAGGACGGATCGGCCCCCGGGAACGGGTCGGGCCGGAAATAGACGATCGGCCGCGGCGCGGCACCACCCGCCGCGCCCCACGGCGCCACACCGTGCAGCGCAAGCCGATGCAGCAGATAGCACGCGCCCGGCCGGGCATGGACCGCGATGCGCGGACAGGTGTCGAACGCCGCGCGCCGGGCCGCGACATAAGAGTCGGTGATGTCCTCCGCGGCCCAGGCGGCGGGCGGAAGATGCCCGAGGCGCGCGCGCAACGCCCGCCGCATCAGCTCGTGCGAGCCCTCCCACACCACCAGCGGCGCGGCGTCGGGCGCCGTGTCGGCCAACGGGATGCCGAGGATGAAGCCATGCACCTCGCCCACGCGCCGGCGCCGCGCGCCATCGCGCGCCAACCCGTCGAGATGGGCCGCATCGCGCGTCTGGCGGTAGCGGAACGCGGCCGCGTCCTCGTCCGCCGAGGGCGCCGCCGGATAGCCGGGCAGACAGACCGAGAGCTGCGCGGCATCCCAGGCAAAGCCCTCGAGCCCGAGCGCGTCGCGAATGAACCCGACAGCGCGGCCGCCCAGCGGCGGCACGCCAGTGCCCGGCACCCCGCCCGCGGCATCGTTGGGAAAGACGTTCACGCCCGCAAACCAGGTGCCGCCGCAGCGCAGCCAGCGCGCCCGCAGGTCCGGGTCGGCCAGCAGCCGCGCCGCCACCGGGCGCGCGGCCTCGACCCAAAGGGCCAGCACCGGGTCATGCGGGATCGCCACCCAGCCGCGCGCGAAGAAGGCGTCGGCCAGCGCGCGATCAGGGGGTCCGACGTCGCCGGGTCCGCCGCCGCTCATTCCGCCGCGGCCCGGCCCGGCACCACCGCGGCGAGGGCGTCCTCG
>JAVVFE010000350.1:0-3513 GCA_032251175.1 Thermohalobaculum sp. | reverse complement strand
CGAGGCGCGGCACATGGGCATCCTGTTCCAGGACGACCTGCTGTTCCCGCACCTGTCGGCCGGCGGCAACATCGCCTTCGGCATCCCGCGCGCGGTGCGCGGGCGCGCGGCGCGGCGCGCGATCGTCGAGGAGGCGCTGGCGAGCGCAGGCCTCGAAGGCTTCGCCGACCGCGACCCCGCCACGCTGTCGGGCGGCCAGCGCGCCCGCGTCTCGCTGCTTCGGGTGCTGGTCTCGGGGCCGTGGGCGCTCTTGCTCGACGAGCCGTTCTCGAAGCTCGACGCGACCCTGCGCGACCAGTTCCGCGAGACCGTCTTCGCCCGGGCGCGGGCCGAGGGGCTGCCGACGCTGCTGGTCACCCACGACCCCGAGGACGCCGCCGCCGCGGGCGGGCGGATCCTGTCGCTCGCGGGCTGAGGCGGTTCAGGCGAAGGGCGCCAGTACCTCGACGAGGCGGGCATGCACCGCGGCCGAGCCTGCCACCACCCGGCCGTCCGACCCCATCCCCAGCGGCCGCCCGGCCCAGTCGGTCATCACGCCGCCCGCGGCCTCGACGATCGGCAGCACCGGCAGGTAGTCGAACGGCTCGAGCCCGTAGTCGACCACCCCGTCGATCCACCCCGCCGCAAGCTGGACGTAGGAATAGCAATCCGCCGATGGCCGCTGATAGCGCCCCTCGGCCATCAGCGCGCCCAGCGCGGCGGGCTGGGCGGCGAGGATGCGGCTCATCTCGTTGATGCAGACGAATGCCTGCCCGGGCGCCACGCCGGCGCGCACGCCGATGGCGGCCTCGCCCAGCCAGGCGCCGAGCCCCGCGCCGCCCCAGGCCAGCTCGCCCAGCGCCGGCATGCCGACGCAGCCCACCACGGGCACGCCACGGTGCAGAAGGCCCAGCAGGATGCCCCACATCGGGTGGCCCGAGATGAAGCTCTTGGTGCCGTCGATCGGGTCGACCACCCAGACGAACTCGGCATCGAGACCGGCGCGCCCGTATTCCTCGCCCAGGATGCCGTGGCCGGGAAAGCGGCGGGCGATCTCGGCGCGGATGGCGGCCTCGGTCTCGCGGTCGGCCACCGTCACCGGGCTCTCGTCGGCCTTGGCCTCGACCGCGAAGGGCTTGCGGAAATGCGCCAGCGGCCGGGGCCATGCCGCCGCCATGATCTCGCGCGCGGCCTCGGCAAAGGCGGCGCGGTCGGTCTCGCTCAACTCGGTCATGGCGCCTTTCCTTCGGCAATCACGGTCGCAACCCCCGCCCCCGCCAGCAGGGCGGCAATGTCGGGCGGGGGGGCGGCATCGGTCACCACTGTGCCGATCGCATCCGGATCGGCAATCCGGATCGGCGCCCAGCGCCCGAATTTCGTGGCGTCGGCGGCGATGATCGCCTGCTGGGCACAGCGGATGATCTCGCGCGAGAATTCGGCCTCGCGCAGATCGTGCAACAGGAACCCCTCGGCCGCGGTGATGCCCACGACCGACAGGATCGCGTAGTGCACCCGGAACTGCTGCACGAAGGCCAGCGCCTCGGCCCCGAAGGCGCCGCCGTCATGCGAACGCAGCTCGCCCCCCGCCATGAACACCCGGTTGCCGTTGATCGTGGCCAGCGCCTGCGCCACCGCCAGCGAGTTGGTGACGACGAACAGGCCGCGATGCCCCCGCAGCGCCTGCGCGACATAGGCGGTGGTCGAGCCGACATCGAGGAACAGCGACGCTCCGTCCGGGATCATCCCCGCCAGATGCCGCGCGATGCGGCCCTTGGCGTCGGGGTTCTCGGCAAAACGCTGCGCGAAGCTCGGCTCCTCGACCCAGCCCTTCAGCACCACGCCGCCATGGACGCGGGTGACCAGCCCGCGCCGCTCGAGCCGGCGGACATTGCGGCGCACCGTCTCCTCGGACACCCCCAGCGCGCGCGACAGGTCCTGAATCCGCCCCGACCCCGCGGCGCCGAGGCGCTGGAGGATCTCGCTTTCGCGATGCGTCGCGCGCAGGCTGTCGGGGTTCGCGGTCATCGCCCAAGTTTTCGCGCAGCCTTGGGGTCAAAGCAAACGGAAAACCCACGAAATCCCACAAAACCCAACATTCTGATTTGACAGGCACCCGGATTCGCCCCGAGGCTGCGCAGCAGAACCCGGCATGCGTTCCGCCGCGCCGGGCGGCAACGGGGCCGCGCCCGGCCCCCGGCCACGAGAGGGAGACGACGCATGACCACCATGAGACTGCTGGGCTCGGCCGCGGCACTTGCGCTTACGCTCGGCCTCGCCGCGCAGGCCCGCGCGCAGGCCGAAAGCGACGACCCGATCCGCCTGACCCTGCACGACTGGACCGGGCAGCTTGTCACCACCAACCTGATGGCCCGCGTGCTCGAGGAAGCGGGCTACACCGTGGAACTCGTGCAGGCCGACTACATCGCCCAGTTCGCGGGGCTCAAGACCGGCGACCTGCATGTGGCGATGGAGATGTGGGAGACCACCGGCCGCCAGGCGATGGACGAGGCGACCGCCACCGGCCAGGTGGTGAACTTCGGCCCCACCGGCATGGAGGCGGTCGAGGAGTGGTGGTATCCCGCCTACATGAAGGAGCAGTGCCCCGGCCTGCCGGACTGGACCGCGCTGAACGACTGCGCCGCTGCCTTCGCCACCGCCGAGACCGCGCCCAAGGGCCGCTATCTCGGCGCCCCCGTCACCTGGGGCGGCTTCGACGAGGAGCGCATCGAGGCGCTGGGCCTCGATTACGAGGTGATCCATGCCGGCACCGATGCGGCGCTGTTCGCCGAGCTCGAATCCGCCTATCAGCGCCAGGCGCCGATCCTGATGTGGGTCTACGCGCCGCACTGGTCGCAGACCAAGTACGAGGGCGAGTGGATCAAGTTCCCGCCCTACGAGGCCGCCTGCTACGAGGACCCCGCCTGGGGCACGAACCCCGACAAGACCCATGACTGCGCCAAGCCCCGCGGCCCGATCTGGAAGGTCGGTTGGGCCGGTGTCGCGCAGAAATGGCCGGGTGCGGCCAAGGCGATCGAGGCCTTCACCATCTCGAACGCCGAAATGGACCGGATGATCGCCCGCATCGACCTCGGGGCCGAGCCGCTCGACGCGGTGGTCGCCGACTGGATGGCGCAGAACGACGCCGTCTGGAAGGGCTGGATCGGCAAGTGAGCCCCGCCGGGGCGCGGCCGCCGCGCCCCTCGCCAGGCCCGGAGTGACCATGCAGCAGCGCCCCGTCAAGCTCGCCTGCCGCGGCGTCTGGAAGATCTATGGCCCCGCCCCCGCGCGCCTGCTCGCGGGCGGCGCGGTCCCCGATCTTGCGGCGATCCGCGCGAGCCATCATGTCGGCGCCGTGCGCGCCGCCACGCTCGATGTGGGCGCGGGCGAGATCTTCGTGATCATGGGCCTCTCGGGCTCGGGCAAGTCGACACTGGTGCGCCGCCTCTCGCGGCTGGTCGAGCCCACCGCCGGGCAGATCCTGTTCGACGGGCGCGACCTGTTGAAGGCGTCGCGCGCCGAGATGATCGCGATCCG
>JAVVFE010000349.1:0-3527 GCA_032251175.1 Thermohalobaculum sp. | reverse complement strand
AGTGGTTGCCCTTCTCGCGCCGGACCTCGAGCGGCCAGCCGGTGGCGAGCACCCGGCCGCCCTCCCAGAACAGGTCGGGGACGTGGTAGTAGAACAGCGCATGGCCGCGCGCCTGCGCCTCGAGTGCGAGGCGGAAGGTGGAATCGGCGTCGATGTTGACCCCGGCGATCGGGTCCATCTGGATGGCGACGGACAACGGCATCAGGCCCCTCCTCTGCCGTCATGCGGCGTCACGAATGAAAGCCCGGCAACGGGCGCGCCGCCGGGCAGGCTATGGTCGATGGGTCGCGCGCGCTGCGCCCGGCCCGTGTTCGCGTCAGCCCTGCACCGGCCCGGGCAGGGGGGCGGACTCGATCGCCGGTGCGGCCGACGGCGCCGTCCAGACGCCAGGGCCGGCGGCGACCGGGGCTGCCGCCGGTTCGGCGCTCGACCCACCCGGCGCAGGGGCTCCGCGCGCCGCCACCCTGCGGCGCGGATCGTCGATCGTCAACACATGGCTGACCACCCGCTGCACGCCGCTGACCGCGCGGGCGTGCTGGATCGCGCGCGACAGCTCGGCCTCGGAGCGGGCAATGCCGGTCAGGTGGACCACCCGGTCGACCGTCTCGACATTGTAGTTGGCCGAACGCACGTCGAGATCGGTGAACAGCTCGTAGCGCACGCGGTTCGAGATGGCGGCGTCGTTGAACCAGGCCATCGTGCCGGAGTCCTCGGCCACGGTCAGCTCGTCCGACACCTCGGTCACGCCCTGGGTCTCCCACGCGAGGCGCGTCGCGGTGATCTTGTCGTCGCGCCGGGGCACCGATCCGGTGAGCACCACACGCCCCTCGGTCACGTCGACCGCGACGTCGCGATAGAGTTCGCCCGACTGCGATCCCAGCCGGTTGGCGAGCGAGATCTCGATTTCAGTGTCGGTGAGGGCGTCGAAGGTCGAGCGTTCCTGCGCGACCGAGCGGACCGCCACGGTGCCCGCGCCGATCAGCGCCACGGGCGCGCACCCTGCGGCGACGCAGGCGATCATCGCCAGCGTTGCCGCTGTCCTTGAAGATTTCATCGTTCTGCTCCGCCTCAATGCTCGTCAAAGCTGCGGGCGTTCTCGATGATCCGGGGCACCGAATCGGGACCGACGATGGCCAGATCGAAGCGGCAGCCGCGGATCGCACCCGTCTGTTCAGCTTCGGTCATCATATAGTGAGTTGCCGCAACCTCCAAGCGCCGCCATTGGCGGGGGGAAACCGGGTCGTCATGCAGCACCGTGCAGGCGCGGCGCTTGACCTCGACGAAGACGAGAATGTCCCCCTCGCGCGCCACGATGTCGAGTTCGCCCCCCGGCGTGCGCAGGCGCCGCGCGAGGATGGTGGCGCCCCGCGCGTGGTAGACGCGCGCGACGCAGTCCTCGGCACAGAGGCCCGCGAGGTGATTGCGGCTGCCGCGCCGGCGCCGGAGCGCGAGCGGGTCGGCCGGGAAGACCGCCGCGCCCGGGCGCGGGGCCGATGGGTCCGCGAGCCGTGCCACTGCCTGTGTCTGCATCATCCGCCCCGCCTGGCTTGCATTGTCCCGGCAGTCTGCGGGGCGATGACGAAAATAAGGTTAATCGCGCGCCGCCGCGGCGATCTCCACGGCTCGGGCATAGACGTCGCGCCGCGGCAGCCCCAGGCGGGCCGCAACCTCGCGGGCCGCGTCCTTGACGCTGAGCCGGGCCAGCGCCGCGCCAAGTGCCGCGTCGAGCGCGTCCGCGTCGGCGCCGGCCGCGTCCGCTGCGGGCGGCCCCACCATCACCACGATCTCGCCGCGCGGGGGCGGACCTTCGGCGGCGGCGGTGGCGAGGGTGCCGAGCGGGCCGCGCCAGACCTCCTCGTGCAGCTTGGTGAGTTCGCGCGCCACCGCCGCAGGGCGCGCCGCGCCCAGCACCGTCGCCATGTCGGCCAGCGCCGCTGCAAGCCGGCGCGGGCTCTCGTAGAACACCAGCGTCGCGCGCAGCCCGGCCAGTTCGGTCAGCGTCCGGCGCCGCTCGCCCGATTTCGGCGGCAGGAAGCCCGCGAACAGGAACCGGTCCGAGGGCAGGCCCGAGAGCGGCAGCGCCGCCAGCACCGCCGAGGCGCCCGGCAGGGTGGTCACCGGGTAGCCGCGCGCGATCGCCAGTTCCGCCAGCCGGTAGCCCGGATCGGCGATCAGCGGCGAGCCCGCATCGGTGCAGTAGGCGACCGCCAGCCCCTGCTCGAGCCAGCCCGCGATGCGCGGGCGGGCGCGGGGGCCGTTGCGGTCGTGATAGGCGGTGATCGGCCGGCCCGCCAGCGAGACACCGTGCATCTCCATCAGCTTGCGGGTCTCGCGCGTGTCCTCGGCGGCGATCGCGTCGGCCCGGGCGAGCACGTCGAGCGCGCGCAGCGTGATGTCGGCGGCGTTGCCGATCGGGGTCGAGACCAGATAGAGCCCGGGCGCGAGCCGCTCGCCCGCCGCTGCGGTGCCGGTCTCGCGTGGCGGCTGTGCATCGCGGCCCTGTGCCCGCGACCTGCCCGCCGGTTCCGCGCGTTTACTTTGCATGGCCGTGCTCCTAACGTCGGCGCCGAGAGTGTCGGTGGCCGATCTGCCGCCGCAAAGCAAGGAGGCTGATCGCATGAGTGCGCGCATCCGGACCGCCATGCCGGGATTGGGGCTTGCGATCGGGCTGCTGGCCGCGCTGGCGGCCTGCGCGCCGCGGACGGTCGCGCCGGGGCCTGCCGCCACGCCGACCGCGCCCGCGATCGGGGCGGTCACGCCCGAGGTGCCGCGCACCGGGCCGGTGAGGGTGGCGCTGCTGCTGCCGACGGGGGCGGCGAACGAAAAGGTCGCGGCCGACGCCCGGGCGATCGCCAACGCGGCGCGCTGGGCGATCGAGGAACGCGGCGCGGGTGCGATCGACCTGCGGCTCTACGACACCGCCGGCGATCGCGCGCGCACCGCCGCCGTCGCCGGGCAGGCCGTGGCCGAGGGCGCGCGGCTGATCCTGGGGCCGCTGTTCGGCGCGAACACGCCCGCGGTGGCCGCGGCGGTGGCCGGGCGCGACATCGCGGTGATCTCGTTCTCGACCGACGGCACGGTTGCGGGCGGTCCGGTCCATGTCTCGGGCTACCTGCCGGAGGCCGAGGCCGAGCGCGTGCTCGACTATGCCGCGCGGCAGGGGCTGACGAGGATCGGGGTCTACGCCCCCCAGACCCCCTATGGCGAGGCGGCGCTGGCGGGGGCGGAGGCCGCGGCGCCGCGGGTCGGGGCCGTCATCGTGACGCGGCGCATCTATCCGCGCAGCTTCCAGGACATCCAGACGACGGCGGGAGACTTCGCGCGGGCGGCGCTCGACTCCGGGGTGCAGGCGGTGCTGCTGCCGGATTCCGGCGACGGCCTGAAGATCGCGGCGAGCTTTCTCGATTTCAACGGGCTGGCGCCGGGGCAGGTGCGCTATCTCGGCCTGGGCCAGTGGGAGACCCGCGCGACGCTGACCGAGCCGGCGCTGAGGGGCGGCTGGTTCGCCGGCGCCGACCCGGTGGCGG
>JAVVFE010000348.1:0-3536 GCA_032251175.1 Thermohalobaculum sp. | reverse complement strand
TGGCGCAGCCCTGCTGCCGCCCGCCGCGACCGAAACCCCCGCCGACGCGCCGCAGACCCCGCCGGTCGCCCAGTGACAGACGCCGCGCCGTCCGGTCACTCCGCCGGGCGCGCGGCGAAGGGTCCGGCCACGCGCCTCGGCGCCGCGGCGGACCGCATCGACCGGACCTTCTCGATCCTCATCGACTGGGCCGGCGCCGGGCGCTGGCGGGCCGCGGCGCTGGTGGCGCTGGTGGCACTCGCCATCGTCCTGCCCGGGCTCGCGACCCTGCCCGTCACCGACCGCGACGAAGCCCGCTTCGCGCAGGCAACCCGGCAGATGCTGGAGACCGGCGACCTCATCGACATCCGCTTCCAGGACGAGCCGCGCTGGAAGAAGCCGATCGGCATCTACTGGCTTCAGGCCGCCGCCGCCGCGGCCTTCGGCGGCCCCGAGGCGCCGATCTGGGCCTACCGCATCCCCTCGGCGCTGGCGGTCGTGCTCGGCGCGCTCGCCACGCTCTGGGCCGCGCGCCCGCTGGTCGGATCGCGCGCGGCGGTGCTGGCGGGGCTGGCGCTGCCCACCACGTTGCTCGCCGCGACCGAGGCGCATATCGCCAAGACCGACGCCGCCCTGATGCTCACCGCGGTCGTCGCCTTCGGCGCGCTCGCCCGGGCGCAGACCGGCACCGCGGGGCCGCGGACATGGCTTGCCTTCTGGCTGGCGATGGCGGCCGCGATCCTGCTCAAGGGCCCGGTCGTGCCGGTGATCGCGCTCATGGCGGTCGCGGCCGTGGCGCTCGCGCGCCTGCGCCTGCCCCGGCTGGGGGTGCTGCGCCCGCTGCGGGGCGGGCTGCTTGCGCTCGCGCTGGTCGCGCCCTGGGCGGTCGCGATCTGGGTGGTGTCCGAGGGGCGCTTCTTCGCCGACTCGCTGGGCGAGGACCTGCTCGCCAAGGTCCGCTCGGGGCAGGAGGCGCATGGCGCGCCGCCCGGTCTCTACCTCGTCCTGGTCTGGCTCACCTTCTGGCCCTGGGCCGCCTTCCTGCCCGCCGCCGCGCGGCGCCTGTGGGCCATGCGCCAGCAGATCGTGGCGCTGGCGATCCTCGGCTGGGTCGTCCCCTTCTGGCTGGTGGTCGAGGCGGTGCCGACCAAGCTGCCGCATTATGTCCTGCCGCTCTACCCCGCGATGGCCATCGCCGTCGCGGCCGCGGTGGCCGATCCCGCGGCGCCCGCGCCCGGCCGCCGCGCTGGGCGCCTCATGGCCGGCCTGATGGCGGTGCCGGCAGTCGGCCTCGGCCTTGCCGTCATCGCCCTGCCGCTCGCCATCGAGGGCCGGCTGGTCTGGCCGGCGGTGCTGCTCGGCCTCGCCGGCGCGGCCTTCGGACTGGTTGCAGCCGTCGCCGCCCGCCGGGGGCTGCGGCTGGGCCAGGCGGCGGCGGGGATGCTGGCGGCGCTGGCGCTCTACCCGGCCGCGCTCCACTTCGCCCTGCCGGCGATGGCCACCGCCTTCCCCTCGCCGCGCATGGCGGCGATTGCCGCGCAGTTCGCGCCCTGCGCCTCGGGGCCGCTGATGTCGCTGGGCTACCGCGAGCCCAGCCTGGTGTTCCTCACCGCCTCCGACACCGACCTCGGCCCGGCCGACCACATCGCCGCGCGCCTGCGCGACGAGCCGGGCGCGATGGCGCTGGTCGAGGACCGTCGCCGCCCGCTGCTCGACCAGGCGCTCGGCGCCGACGCCCCGCCCCTGATCGAGCGCGCGGCTCTCGGCTATTTCAACTACAACCGCGGCAAGTTCGAGACCGCGCGCCTCCTGACCCGCGACGATCCGCGCTGGGATGCCTGCATCGCGGCGCAATAGCCCGCTTGGCCCGCCCGCGCGCATCCACTATGGTCGCGCCCGTCCGGGGGGACAGACGAGAGGGAGGGGGGATGACCGACACGCCGCGCTTCACTGTCGTCGCCCCCATGCTCAACGAGGCCGACAATGTCGAGCTGATGGCGCGCGAGATCGCCGCCGCCTGCGCCCCCCTCGCGCCGTTCGAGGCGATCTTCGTCAACGACGGCTCGACCGACGCCACGCCCGCGCGCATCGCAGCCCTGCGCGCCGAATTCCCCTGGCTGCGCGAGGTCCGCCACGCCGCGCCGTGCGGCCAGTCGGCGGCGGTGCGCTCGGGCGTCATCGCCGCGCGCGCGGCCATCATCTGCACCATCGACGGCGACGGCCAGAACCCGCCCTCCGAGATCCCGCGCCTGGTCGCGCCGCTGCTCGACGGCCACCCCCGCCTCGGGCTGGTGGCGGGCGAGCGCGTCGCGCGCCAGGACAGCAAGCGCAAGCGGCTCGGCTCGATCCTCGCCAACCGCCTGCGCGCCCGCGTCCTCAACGACGACACCCGCGACACCGGCTGCGGGCTCAAGGCCTTCCCGCGCGCGGTGTTCCTCGGCCTGCCGTTCTTCGACCACATGCACCGCTACCTGCCCGCGCTGGTCAAGCGCGAGGGGTGGGAGATCGCCCGCATCGACGTGAGCCACCGCGCCCGCGCCGCCGGCACCTCGAAATACACCAATCTCGGCCGGCTGATGGTCAGCGTCATGGACCTCGTCGGCGTCTGGTGGCTGCTCCACCGCCGCCGCCTGCCCATGGTCACGCACGAGGACCCCTGATGCAGACCCTGATGGCGGCGCTGGGCGCCCAGACCCGGGCCGAGTTCGTCTGGATCCTCGTCGGCCTCGGCGGCCAGGTGCTGTTCATGATGCGCTTCGTGATCCAGTGGATCGCCTCCGAGAAGGCGCGCCGCTCGATCATTCCCATCGCCTTCTGGTGGTTCTCGATCGGCGGCGCGGCGGTGCTGCTGGCCTACGCGATCTACCGCGCCGACCCGGTGTTCATCCTCGGCCAGAGCCTCGGCTTCGTGATCTACACCAGGAACCTGTGGCTGATCCGGGTCGAGCGGCGCGGCGGCCTGCCGGACTGAGCCGCCCCCAGCCGCGCCTCGAACTCGGCCAGCCACAACCGCGCCCGCGCCGGGCCCATCGCGGTCGCCAGCCGGTTCCACAGCGCCGCCTGCCCGATCTCGCCCAGCGCCCACAGCCGGCACGCCTCGGCCTCGCAGGGGCATGCCGGCTCGCCGCTCACCGCCGGCGCCCCCGCGTCTCCAGCCAGTCGATCAGCGCCTCGGCGGCGGCGGCGGGACAGCTCTCGCCCGGCCACCAGGCGGCCCACAGCTCGCTCAGATCGGGCCCCGTCGCGCGCGGGCGCGGATCGGGTGCGGGTGGTCGGGGGGGACGGGTCATGGCGCGGTCTCCGGCCTTGGGATGCGGTCCGACCTGATTATCCGATTCTTTTAGTCGGGTAAATATCCCGCGGAGTTCTCCACAGCAAATGCGCCGCCAACGCCTTGCCGCCCTCGCCGGAATCCCGTATACCTCAAACCCCGTAATACGACATAATGGGGCGCCCACGGTGCCCCCCACAAAATCTACGGGGTCCCGGGCATGGCGCGATTCATCTTCATCACCGGCGGCGTTGTGTCCTCGCTCGGCAAGGGTCTGGCCTCGGCC
>JAVVFE010000347.1:0-3541 GCA_032251175.1 Thermohalobaculum sp. | reverse complement strand
GCAGCCCCGGGCTTGACCCGGGGCCTCGCGCCGCCGCCGCGCGCGCCGGCCATGCGACACGCGCCCTCCCCCGCAGCCCCGGGCTTGACCCGGGGCCTCGCGCCGCCGCCGCGCGCGCCGGCCATGCCGCACACACCACCACCCGCAGCCCCGGGCTCGCTCGGGGCCTCGCGGACCTTTCAGAATTTTGCGAAAGTTTTGGATTATCATTTTAAAACAATAGCATAGATATGTTTTCACGCGTGAAAGCATGCCCCTTTCACGCGTGAAAGCCCGCCTCACAGCTTCGGAAAGAACAGCCCCCTGGGCGAGAGCGTGAAGATCTCGCAGCCCGCCTCGGTCACGCCGATCGAGTGCTCGAACTGCGCCGAGAGCGAGCGGTCCCGCGTCACCGCCGTCCAGTTGTCGCCCAGCGTCTTGGTCTGCGGCGCGCCCAGGTTGATCATCGGCTCGATGGTGAAGAACATCCCCGGCGCAAGCTCGGCCCCCTCGCCGCGGCGGCCGTAATGCAGCACGTTGGGCGCGTCGTGGAACACCCGCCCCAGCCCGTGGCCGCAGAAGTCGCGCACCACCGAGCAGCGCTCGCCCTCGGCGTAAGCCTGGATCGCAGCACCTATGTCGCCGAAATGATTGCCGGGCCTCACCTCGGCGATGCCCAGCATCAGCGCCTCGTGCGTCACCTCGACCAGCCGCGCGGCGCGGCGCGAGGGCGTGCCCGCGGCATACATCCGGCTCGAGTCGCCATACCAGCCGTCCAGGATCACCGTCACGTCGATGTTGAGGATATCGCCGTCCTTCAGCGCCTTGGGCCCCGGGATGCCGTGGCAGACGACGTGGTTGATCGAGGTGCAGATCGACTTCGGGAACCCCCGGTAGCCCAGCGGCGCGGGCGTCGCGTCGTGGCGCACGATGAAGTCGTGGCAGATCTCGTCCAGCTCCTCGGTGCGCACGCCCGGCTGCACATAGGCGCCGATCAGGTCGAGGCATTCGGCCGCGAGCTTTCCCGCCGCGCGCATGCCGTCGAAATCCGACATGTCGTAAAGCCGGATGCCCTCGCGCGTGCGTTTCTCGGCGCCGTGGGTTCTCACCGATCTGTCCATTCTCGTCCTCGCATCCCTCTTAGTCCACGATCGGGATGGCCCGATCAAGAACGATCTCGTCGGGCGAGATCGCGCAGGCCATCGCCAGCGCCTCGACCCCGGCGGCGCGCGCCGCGGCGAAGGCCGCCGCATAGGCGGGGTCGAGATCGGCCGCCAGCGCCAGGCGCGTGCAGTCGGTGCGCTGCACGCAGTAGAGCATCACTGCCCGCCCGCCATCCGCCACCACGCGCGCCAGCTCGGCCAGATGCTTCGCGCCGCGCGCGGTCACCGAATCCGGGAACTCGGCCAGTCCCGGGTCGCGCATCAGATGGACGTTCTTGACCTCGACGTAAGTATCGGGCAGCCCCGCGCCGGTCAGCAGGAAATCGACGCGCGAGCGCGTGCCATAGCGCACCTCGGGGCGGACCTGCGCATAGCCCGCCAGCGCCGGCACGCACCCCGCCCTCAGCGCCTCGCCCACCACCCGGTTCGGCACGGCGGTGTCGATGCCCACCCAGTGGCCGCGATCCAGCTCGACCAGCCGCCAGCCATGGCGCAGCTTGCGGGCGGGGTCGTCGTTGGGCTCGATCCAGACCCGCATGCCGGGCTCGGCCAGGCCCATCATGCTGCCGGGGTTCGCGCAATGGGCCACCACCGTCTCGCCATCGATCTCGATATCGGCGAGAAAGCGTTTATACCGTCGGACCAGGGTGCCGCGGATCAGGGGTGAGGCAAAGCGCATGGCGCGAGCCTATGCCCCCAACCCGCCGTCGCCAAGAGGGGCAGACACCAGGGGGAGCAATGACCCAGCCCACCGCCGCCATGCTCGTCATCGGGGACGAGATCCTGTCGGGCCGCACGCGCGATGCGAACGCCCACCTGCTGGCGCAGCGGATGACCGGCCTCGGCATCCGGCTGGTCGAGATCCGCGTCGTCCCCGATGTGACCGAGGTGATCGTGGCCGCGGTGCGCGAGCTGTCGGCCCGCGTCACCTACCTGTTCACCTCGGGCGGCATCGGGCCCACGCATGACGACATCACCGCCGACGCAGTGGCCGCGGCCTTCGGCGTCCCGATCGGCGTGCGCGACGACGCCCGCGCGATCCTCGAGGCCTATTACAAGCCCGGCGAGCTGAACGAGGCGCGCCTGCGCATGGCCCGCATCCCCGACGGCGCGCGGCTGATCGACAACCCGCTGAGCCACGCGCCGGGCTTCGTGATCGGCAACTGCCACGTCATGGCGGGGGTGCCCTCGATCTTCGCAGTCATGCTGGCGGGGGTCGAGCCGACGCTGGTGGGCGGCCCGCCGATCCTGTCGCACAGCTTCCGCGTGATGCTGCCCGAGGGCGTGCTGGCCGAGCCGCTGGGCCGGATCGCCGCGACGCACCCGCAGGTCTCGATCGGCTGCTATCCGTTCTTCCGGCTGACGGCCGGGGCCACGCTGATCCTGCGCGGCACCGATCCGGCCATGCTGTCGCTGGCTGCCGACGCCATGCGCGCCATGCTCGCCGGCCTGACCGATCACGTCGAGGAAACCCGGCCCGGAGCAGTCAGCGAGGACGCCCAATGACCCATCTGAACGGCAAGACCGCCATCGTCACCGGCGCGAGCCGCGGCATCGGCGCCGCCACCGCGCGGCTGTTCGCCGAAGCCGGCGCCGCCGTCATCCTCGCCGCTCGCTCGACTGCCGAGATCGGGGCGCTGGCGGCCGAGCTGCGTGCCGCCGGCCACCGGGCCGAGGCGCTGGCCTGCGACGTCGCCCGCTATGCCGACCTCGAGGCCGCAGTGGCGATGGCGCGCGACCGCTTCGGCGGGCTCGACATCCTGGTGAACAACGCCGGCCAGATCGAGCCGATCGCGCCGCTCGTGGCGTCGGATCCTGCCGAGTGGGGGCAGGCGATCGACGTGAACCTCAAGGGCATCTACCACGGCTTGCGCGCGGCGATCCCGGCGATGGGGCAGGGGGGCGTGATCGTCAACATCTCGTCGGGGGCCGCTCACAACCCGCTGGAAGGCTGGAGCGCCTATTGCGCCGCCAAGGCGGGGGCCGCGATGCTGACCCGGGCTGCGCATCTGGAATGCGGCGGGCGCGGCATCCGGGTCGTCGGCCTCTCGCCCGGGACGGTCGCGACCGACATGCAGCGCGCGATCAAGGCGTCGGGGATCAACCCGGTCAGCCTGCTCGACTGGTCGGCCCACATCCCGGCCGAGTGGCCGGCGCGACCGCGAGCGGAGGTGTCAAGGGTGGCTCACTCGGCCTTGGGTTCGGGCGAATCCGGCGCTCCGGGCGCGGGCGGCGCGGGAGGCTCTGGCGCTTCGGGCGCGGGCGGCGGCGCGGGCGGCGCGGGAGGCTCTGGCGCTTCGGGAGCGGGAGGCGCGGGGGGCTCGGGAGCGGGAGGCGCGGGGGGGACCGAGCGCTCGGGCCACGTCGGTGCGGTGGGCTCCCCATGCGGCTCCTGCACG
>JAVVFE010000346.1:0-3572 GCA_032251175.1 Thermohalobaculum sp. | reverse complement strand
GGCTTGCGCCAGCTTCCGGTGGGCTCGGCCGGTTCCAGCCGTTCCGAGCGCGGCAGGTCGGGTTCGGCGACGCGCGGCCGGGTGGCCGCCCGCAGCCCGGCCCGCAGCGCCGTGCGCGCGAGCCGCCAGAACCGCCCCAGAACCGCGCCGAGCGAGCGCCCCAGCCAGCGCAGGATCGCCCCGGTCTCGGCCAGCGACAGGCCGAGCGCGAAGCCCACCAGCCCCAGCGTGACCCCGGCAAACCCCAGCGTGACCCAGATCAGCGTGCTGCGCGACAGGCCCGGCAGCAGGCCAAGCAGCCAGCCGCCGGCCTGATCGCCGACCATGCCGCCCAGCCCCAGCGACACCTGCCAGCCCGGCCAGGGCGCGTGCAGCGAGGCGAACACCGCGACCAGCGCCACCGCCGGCGGGACGGCGAGGATCCGGGTCCAGATCCGCGCCTCGCCATGTCCGGCGGCGAAGCGCCAGCCCCAGACCCCGACGACCGCGACCACCGCCCAGGCGGCCAGGCCCAGCGCCTGCATCAGGGGGGCCGCGACCATCGCCCCCAGCGGCCCCAGCCAGTTCGACGGCGGCTTGGGCGTCGCGCTGAAAAAGCTCGGGTCGGCCGCGTCGAAGCTCGCCAGCGCCAGCCCCAGCGCAACCGCCAGCACCAGGGCCACGGCGCCGCCCGCGCGGGCCAGCGCGCGCCGCATCGCCCGGGCCGCGGGACTGCCCGCGCGCGTGCCCTCGCCGCCACCCATGCCCCAGATCAGCGCCATGCCACCCGGCTCCCTCACCGCCGCGCGCCCGGCTTGCGCTGTGCGCCCGCCCGGCCGTCCGCCCGTGCTGCGTCCACCCCCGTCAGGCAAGACACGCCCTCACCGCGTCCAGCCCGCGCCGCACCTCGGCCGCGGGCGCCACCAGCGCAAGGCGCAGATACGCGCGCCCCGGATCGCCGCCGCCCAGCGCCGCGGGCACTTCGCGCGACAGATACGCGCCCGGCAGGGCCTTGACGCCGGCCTCGCGCCACAGCCGCCTGGCCGCCGCCTCGCCGTCGCCCACGCGCAGCCACAGGAAGAACCCCGCCTCGGGCGAGGTGTATCCCGGCATGTTGCCCAGAATCTCGTCGGCGAGTGTGAATTTCTGCTGATAGAGCGCACGGTTTGCGACGACATGGGCCTCGTCGCGCCAGCAGGCGGCGGCGGCATGCTGCGCCGGGATCGGCAGCGGCGCGCCGGCATACGAGCGCAGTTGCAGCAATGCCGCCCGCGCCCCCGGCCCGGTCGCGCAGAAGCCAGACCTCAGCCCCGCGAGGTTCGAGCGTTTCGAGAGCGAGTGGAACACCACCAGCCGCTCGGGGTCGGCGCCGATGCGCGAGGCGACCTCGAGCGCGCCGGTGGGCGGGCGGGTGCGCCAGATCTCAGCATAGCATTCGTCCGCGAAGACGCGGAAGTCGTGCGCCTCGGCAAGCTCGAGCAGGCGGCGCCAGTATTCCTCATCGGCGCAAGCGCCTTGCGGGTTCGCGGGGGCGCAGATGTAGACGACGGCGGTGCGGTCCAGCAGATCGCGCGGCAGCCCGGCGAAATCGGGCAGGTGGCCGGTCTCGGCGGTCGCCGGCACATAGATCGGCTCGGCCCCGGCGGCGAGCGCGGCCACGGCGTAGCACTGGTAGAACGGGTTCGGCAGCAGCACCGCCGGGCGCGCGCCGCCCTTCGTCTCGGGGCAGAGCGCGAGGCAGGCGTTGAACAGCCCCTCGCGCGTGCCGTTGAGCGGCAGGATCGAGCGCTCCGGGTCGCGGTAGGCGGGGGCCGCGCCATAGCGGCGGCCCAGCCAGTCCGAGATCGCCGCGCGCAGTTCGGGGATGCCCTCGTTCGGCGGGTATTTCGAGAGCGTCGCGGCGTGCTCGGCCATCACCGGCATGACGAACTCGGGCACAGCGTGCTGCGGCTCGCCGATCGACATCGCGATCTCGGGTCCACCCGGGGCGATGCCGTCGAGCAGCCGCCTGAGCCGCGGAAACGCGTATTCCGGCAGGTCCGCGAAGCGCGCTGGATACTGCATCATCACCCTCACATCCGGGCGTCTGGCGCGCCCTGGTCTGGGGGAAGATACAGATGCACGCGCCCAAGGTCCAGAAAAGCCCGTGACCGCGTGCGGTTGGGCCGGGCGCTTCACGCCCGGGCGTTGCCCTCAGGACAACGCGCGCTCGATCGCCCGGCCGATCCGAAGCAAAAGCGCCTCGTCGCCGGGGCGCCCGACCAGCATCAGCCCCACCATCGGCGCCCCCGTCGGCAGCGTCAGGGCCGCGCAGCCCAGCAGGTTGCCGACCCGCGTGTTCCTCAGCGCCAGCAGGTTGCGCGCGATGTAGTAGTCGTCGTCGGCCAGCAGCCGGTCGACCGGCGGCGGCAGGATGGCCGAGGTCGGCATCACCAGCGGGCCGCGTTCGGCGATCAGCGCATGGAGCGACGCCGAAAGCGGCGCCAGGGCGTCGCGGGCGGCGCGGTCGGCCTCGGGCGTGATCGCGGCGCCGCTGCGGAAGCGCGCCTCGATCATCGGGAACATGACGCCGGGCTGCGCCTCGATGGTCGGGCCCCACTCGGCCCAGCCCTCGTAATTCACGATGGCCGAGAGGCGCGCGGCGATGTCGAGGCTTTCGGCCAGTTGCGGCACCGCGACCGGGGCGATCCGCATCTTCGCCCGGCCCAGGCAGTCCAGCGCGTCCTGGAACCCGGCTGCGACCTGCGCGTCTGCCCCGTCGAGGATCAGTGCATCGGGCAGCGCCAGCACAACCTCGCGCGGCTCGACCCCCTCGACCTGCGGCGCGCGGCTGGCGGTCAGCACGCCAAATGCAAGGGCTGCGTCCTCGACCGTGCGGCACAGCGGCCCGACCGTGTCGAGCGACCGCGACAGCGGCACGACGCCGTCGCAGGGGATCAGCCCCCAGGTGGTCTTGAGGCCGACCAGATCGTTCCAGGCCGCCGGGATGCGCACCGACCCGCCGGTGTCCGAACCGAAGCCGATCGCCGCGAGCCCGGCCGCCACCGACACCGCCGCGCCCGAGCTCGACCCCCCCGGCGCCAGTGCCGGGTCGTGGATGTTGGGCGGCGTCGCGGTGATCGGGTTCACCCCAAGGCCCGAGAAGGCGAGTTCCGACAGATGCGTCTTGCCAAGGCACACCAGCCCCGCCGCGGCGCCGCGGCGCACCACCTCGGCGTCGTGCGTCGGCGTGCGGCCCTCCAGCAGCCTCGATCCCGCCTCGGTGCGCACGCCGGCGGTGTCGAACAGGTCCTTCCAGCTCACCGGCACGCCGTCGAGCGGGCCCAAGCCGCGCCCGGCCTGCGCCCGGCCGCGCGCCGCCAGCGCCTCGCCAAAGGCGCGCTCCGAGGTCAGGCGCGCATAGATCCGCGCGCCATGCTCGTGCGAGCCGATGGCGGCGAGGAAGGTCTCGGCCAGTTCGACCGGGTCGATCCGGCAGGCCCTGATCCCGCGCCCCAGATCGGCCGCGCTCATCTTGCGCCAGTCTGCCCTGCCTGCCATGTCCGCTCTCCCGATGCCGATCTGTCGCAGCCGCGCCGCCGCGTGGCGCGCCC
>JAVVFE010000345.1:0-3575 GCA_032251175.1 Thermohalobaculum sp. | reverse complement strand
GGGCCGGGGCATTTCCGGCAGCGGGTCGAATTGCGCCATGAAGCTGCGGTCGATCCGGTCCTTCCAGCGCCACAGCAGCGGCCCGGCGAGGGCCATTCCTGCCTTCTCCGCCAGCGCCGCGCGCGCGCCCAGCGAGATCAGCTTGAGGAAATGGCGCTGCGGGTGGAAGCGGCGCGTCGCCCCGCCGGCCAGCACGGCGCGCAGGTTGTCGCGCAGCACCGGGGCGGCGCGCACCGCATAGACCCCGGCCTTGGGGCGTGGCGCATGGCTCAGATGCGCGCAATCGCCGGCGGCAAACAGGGCCGCCTGCCCCTCGACCCGCAGATCGGGGCCGACGCGCAAGAACCCGTCGGGCGTCACCGGCAGGCCCGTTTCGGCCAGCCACGGGTACGCCCGCGCCCCCGCCGCGCCGACGGTGAAGGCGGCGGCGATCGCCGTGCCATCGGCCAGCACCGGCCCCTCTGGCGTGATCCGCGCCACCTCGGCCCCGGCGATCACCCGCACCCCCAGCCGGTCGAGCGCCCGCGCCAGCCGCGCCCGCGCGCGCGGCGCATCGGGGGCAATCGTCGGCGCACGTTCGATCAGCGTCACCTCTGCCGGCCCGCCGGCGCGGCGCAGCCGGTGCGCCATGGCAAGCGCGAGTTCGACCCCCGCGATGCCGCCGCCGATCACCGCCGCACGCGGCGCGACATGGCCGGCACCGGCGCGCACGACGAAATCGTCCCAGGCGGTGGCGAACCGGCCGAGCGGCTTGGCCGGCACCGCATGTTCGGCAAAGCCCGGAACCTCGGACATGCCCGAGTGGATGCCGATGTCGATCGAGGCGACGTCATAGCCGATGGCCCCGCGCCCGGCGACGGTGATGTGCCGCGCCTCTGCGTCGATGGCGGTGACGGCACCGATCACCAGTCGCGCGCCCGCGAAGCGCGCCAGCCGCACCAGGTCGATCTCCAGTTCCTGTTGCCGGTAATGCCCCGCGACGAGCCCCGGCAGCATGCCGGTATAGGGCGCGACCGGGTTCGGGTCGATCACCGTCAGCCGCGCCCCCGGCAACGGGTCCATGCCCCACATGCGCAGCACCAGCGCATGCGCATGCCCGCCACCGATCAGCACCAGATCGCGGGTCAGAGGGAAGGATGAGGGCATCATCGTCGGGGGCTCCGCGTCAGGTGCTCCCCGATACGCCAACCCGGCCCGGCCCGAAAGCCCGGCGGTGCAGACCGGCGGTTGTGCCGCGGGGGCTCAGTCTTCGTTGATGTCCCGGTCCCAGACCTTGATCTGCCCCTTGCGGACCCCCAGCGTGCGGCGCAGCCCGACCCAGACCGCAACCGACACCAGCGCGAGAAACAGCAGGTGGTTGGGCAGCGACGCGGCTAGCCAGCCCGCCGGCCAGATGCCGGCCCAGAGCACCCCGCCCAGCGCCACCGCGCCCGCCGCCGTGCCGAGGAACACATAGCCCGGCACCGCCAGTTCCAGCATGGCGAGCCCCAGCCCCGCCACGATCCAGATCCACCATGCCTCCCAGATCATGCGCCACGGCTCCCTTTCAGCATGCCGAAGGCGTTGGCGAAGGCCTCCAGCGCCTGCGCCGGCACCAGGACGGTCTGCGTGCCGGTGCCATCGCCGACCTTCACCAGCGCCTCGACCTGCTTGAGCGCGATCTGGTATTGCGCCGCCTCCAGCCCGTTCTCGTTGATCGCCTTGGCCACCACTTGCGTGGCATAGGCCTCGGCGTCGGCACCGATGCGGCGCGCCTTGGCCTCCTGTTCGGCGGCATAGAGTTCGGCGTCGGCGGCCAGTTCCACCGCGCGCTTCTTGCCCTCGGCCTCGGTCACCAGCGCGCGCCGCGCCCGTTCGGCATTGAGCTGTTGCAACATCGCCGAGCGCGTCGCCTCGTCGAGGTTGACGTCGAGGATCTCGGCGCGCGTCACCTCGATCCCCCAGTCATCGACCAGCGCGCGCACCGCCGCGCGGATCATGGCGACCAGTTCGGCGCGGTTCGACTGCACCTCGTCCAGTTCCATCTTGCCGATCTCCGAGCGGACGATGCCTGCCACCGTGGTGGCGATGGCACCGTCGACGTCGCGGATGCGGTAGACGGTCTTTTCCGGCTCGGTGATGCGGTAGAACACCGAGGTTTCTACCTTCACCAGCACGTTGTCGGCGGTAATGGCGTCCTGCTCGGCGGTCGGCAACTGACGTTCCAGGATCGAGATGCGGTGCCGCACCACATCGAGATAGGGCACGATGAAGTTGATCCCCGGCCCCAGCACGGCGCGCAGCCGACCGAAGCGTTCCACCACATGCTTTTCCGACTGCGGCACGATGCGCACACCCAGCAGCAGGCCGACCAGCAGGAAGGCGGCTACGGCCAGCGTGACGGCATTGCCGCCGATGAAATCGGCAATCATCTCGAACGGGTCCATGTCGTCACATCTCCGGGAATGGGTCTGGCCCGAACATGCCCGCCTGATCCGCGCTTGCCAAGCGGATTGCAGGGTCAGGCCGCGCGCTCGGGTGCGGTGGCGATCAGGCCGGCAGGATCTCGGCCACCGCCTCGGGCGGACGCCCGAGCGCGGCGCGCCGGCCGACGATCACCACGGGCCGCTCGATCAGCTTTGGCTGTGCCGCCATGGCGGCGATCAGCGTGGCGTCATCGCTTTGCCCCGAAAGTCCCAGGGCGCGATATTCCGGCTCGCCCTTGCGGATCAGCCCCGGGGCCGCAACCCTGAGCCGCCGCAGCACCTCGGCGAGCTCGGCGGCGTCCGGCGGCTCCTGCAGGTAGAGCCTGACCCGCGGCGCGATGCCGCGCGCCTCGATCAGCGCCAGCGTGGCCCGCGATTTCGAGCAGCGCGGGTTGTGCCATATGGTCACGTCGTCCATTGCGCGATCTCCTCTTCGCTGGCGGTGCCAACCGCCTCGGCCACATCGGCGAACCCGTCGCGCAGCAAAAGCGCGTCGAGCCCGTGCAGGATGCGCGCCACCAGTGACGGCCCCTGATAGACCAGGGCGGTATAGAGTTGCAGCGCCGAGGCACCGGCGCGGATACGGGCATAGGCGTCCTCGGCGGAACTTATGCCGCCCACGCCGATCAGCGCCAGCCGCCCGCCGGTCTGCGCATGCAACCGCGCCAGAACCGCCATGGCGCGCGCCCGCAGCGGTAGCCCCGAGAGCCCGCCGGCCTCGCCCGCCCACGCCGAGCGAAGACCGTCGCGCGCCAAGGTGGTGTTGGTCGCCACGATCCCGTCGAGCCCTGCCGCCTCGGCCGCGTCGGCCAGGGCGGCGAGCGCGGCATCGTCGAGGTCGGGCGCGACCTTGACGAACAGCGCCACCCGGCGGGGCAGGGCGTCGCGCGCGGCACTGACCTGCGCCAGCACCCGGGTCAGCGCCGCGCCGGCCTGCAACCCGCGCAGCCCCGCCGTGTTGGGCGACGAGACATTGACCGTGGCGAAATCGACATGCGTCCCGCAGGTGGCGAGCACCCGGGCGAAATCCGCGCCCATGTCGGCGCTGTCCTTGTTCGCGCCCAGGTTGATGCCGGTGATCCCCGCGCCGCGTGCCTGCGCCAGCCGCGC
>JAVVFE010000344.1:0-3589 GCA_032251175.1 Thermohalobaculum sp. | reverse complement strand
CCTGGGGTTCAGGAACCGCGACGATCTGGTTGAAATCACGCGGCTTCTGGGCGTTCTAGGGATCGAGGTCAACGTCACCGCGCCGATGGGTTGCCGCCCCGCCGATCTCGCCCGCCTGCCGCAGGCCGATTTCAATGTCGTGCTCTACCCCGAGATCGCCGACACCGCCGCGCGCTGGCTCGAGCGCACGCATGGCCAGCCGTTCACCCGCACGATCCCGATCGGGGTGGGCGCCACCGCCGATTTCGTGCGCGAGGTGGCGGGGCTGGCGGGCGTCGATGCCGCGCCCGCGCTGGCAGGCCAGCCCTCGCGCCTGCCGTGGTATTCGCGCTCGATCGATTCGACCTACCTGACGGGCAAGCGGGTCTTCATCTTCGGCGACGCAACGCACGCGCTGGCCGCGGCCCGGGTGGCAACGCAGGAGTTCGGCTTCGAGCTTGTGGGCCTCGGCACCTACAGCCGCGAATTCGCGCGCGACGTGCGGGCGGCGGCGGCGGCCCACGGACTCGCGGCGCTGATCACCGACGATTACCTCGAGGTCGAGGCCGCGGTCGCCGCCGCCGCCCCCGAACTGCTGCTCGGCACGCAGATGGAGCGCCACATCGCCAAGCGCCTCGGCATCGGCTGCGCGGTGATCTCGGCGCCCGTGCATGTGCAGGACTTCCCCGCCCGCTACTCGCCGCAGATGGGGTTCGAGGGCGCGAACGTGCTGTGGGACGCTTGGGTGCACCCGCTGGTGATGGGCCTCGAGGAACACCTGCTGGGCATGTTCCGCGAGGACTTCGAGTTCAACGACGCGGCCCAGCCCTCGCATCTCGGCCATGGGGCCCGCACCGAGGACGCCGCGCCCCAGCCCACCCCCGCCGGCGCCCCGGTCTGGGCCGGCGAGGCCGAGCGGGAACTGCGCAAGATCCCCTTCTTCGTGCGCGGCAAGGCGCGCCGGAACACCGAGAAATTCGCCTCCGAAAAGGGGCTTGGCACAATCACGCTCGAGACGCTCTACGATGCAAAAGCCCATTTCGCCCGCTGAATTCGGCGGGCTCCGGCTCGCCATCGTCACGTTGGACGCGCATTTCGCCAGCGCCATCGAACGCGCGCGCCCCATTCTCGCGCGCAAGATCCCCGGGCTCGAACTCAGCCTGCACGCGGCATCCGACTGGGCCGAGCAGCCCGGAAAGCTCGAGGAAACCCGCGCCGCCATCGCGCAGGCCGACATCGTCATCGCCTCGATGCTGTTCCTCGACGACCAGATCAAGGCGATCCTGCCGGCGCTGGAAGCCCGCCGCCCGCACTGCGACGCGATGATCGCCTGCGTCTCGGCGCAGGAGGTGATCAAGCTGACCAAGATCGGCCGGCTCGACATGTCGAAGCCCGCACAGGGGCCGATGGCGCTGTTGAAGAAGCTGCGCGGCAAGCGGACCTCGGCCTCGTCGGGCGCGGGGCAGATGGCGATGCTGCGGCGGATCCCCAAGATCCTGCGCTTCATCCCCGGCTCCGCGCAGGACCTGCGGGCCTATTTCCTGACCATGCAATACTGGCTGAGCGGGTCGGACGAAAACGTCCTCAACATGATCCGCCTGCTGATCGACCGCTATGCCGACGGCCCCCGCGCCACCCTGCGCGGCGCGCTGAGGGTCGAGCCCCCGGTCGATTACCCCGAGGTCGGGCTCTACCACCCCCGCCTGCCCGAGCGCGTGACCGAAGACCCGGGCGCCCTGCCCACGGTCCGCGGCACGACCGGCACCGTCGGGCTCCTGATCATGCGCTCCTATGTGCTCTCGAAGGACACCGGCCATTTCGACGGCGTGATCGCGGCGTTGGAGGCCCGGGGCCTGCGGGTGATCCCGGCGTTTTCGTCCGGCCTCGATGGCCGCCCGGCGATCGAGCGGTTCTTCCGCCACGACGGGCGCACCACGGTCGATGCGCTGGTCTCGCTGACCGGCTTCAGCCTGGTGGGCGGCCCCGCCTACAACGACGCCGCCGCGGCCGAGGCGGTGCTGGCCGCGCTCGACGTGCCCTATATCGGGGCCCACGCCATCGAGTTCCAGTCGATCGAGCAATGGGGCGGCTCGGCCCGCGGGCTGATGCCGATCGAGAACACCATGATGGTGGCGATCCCCGAACTCGACGGCGCCACCAACCCGATGGTCTATGGCGGGCGCTCGGACGGCGCGGGCCTGCCCTGCCAGGGCTGCGAGCACCATTGCGTGTTCGACCCCGCGACCGGGCGCGACATGCATGTGTGCGCCGAGCGCGCCGGGATGCTGGCCGCCCGCGTCGCCCGCCTGATCGCCCTGCGCCGGGCCGCGCGGGCCGAGCGGCGGCTGGGCGTGGTGCTGTTCAACTTCCCGCCGAATGCCGGGGCCACGGGGACGGCGGCTTATCTTTCGGTGTTCGAGAGCCTGTGGAACACGCTGTCAGAACTGAGAAATTCCGGCTACACGGTCGATCTGCCCGAAACCGTCGTGGCACTGCGCGAGGCGGTGCTGGGCGGCAACGCGACCACCTTCGGCACCGACGCCAACGTCTTCCACCGCATCCCCGCCGATACCCATGTCCGCGACGAGCGCCACCTCGCACAGATCGAGGATGTCTGGGGCCCGGCGCCGGGGCGCGCGCAGTCGGACGGCGCCTCGATCCTGGTGCTGGGCCAGAGCTTCGGCAATGTCTTCGTCGGCATCCAGCCCGCCTTCGGGTGGGAGGGCGACCCGATGCGCCTGCTGTTCGAAGCGGGCTTCGCGCCGACCCATGCCTTCAGCGCCTTCTACCGCTGGCTCGACCGCGATTTCGGGGCGCATGCGGTGCTGCATTTCGGCACCCACGGCGCGCTCGAGTTCATGCCGGGCAAGCAGGCGGGGCAGTCGGCGACATCCTGGCCCGACCGGCTGATCGGCGAGTTGCCGAACTTCTACCTCTACGCCTCGAACAACCCGTCCGAGGGCGCCATCGCCCGGCGGCGGGCGGCGGCGACGCTGATCTCCTACCTCACGCCGCCCGTCGCCCATGCGGGGCTCTACCGCGGGCTGGTGGACCTGAAAGCCTCGCTCGACCGCTGGCGGGCGATGGAGCCCGGCACCTCGGCCGACGAGCGCACCCGGCTGGGCGAGATGATCCAGGCCCAGGCCGCCGCCCTCGACCTGGCGGCGCCCGAGCCGGTGTGGATGCTGGCGAACGCCGAGGCGCGCGTCGGCCCGCTGGCCGACCAGGTGCTGGAACTGGAATACAGCCTGATCCCGCACGGCCTGCATGTGGTGGGCGAGCCGATGGCGCCGGCCGAGCGGGCCGAGATGCTGGGCGTGGTGGCCGATGCCGCCCACGGCCTGCACCCCGCGCCCACCGCCATGCGGATGCTGGCCGACGGCCATTCCGCCGAGGCCGCGCTGGCCGAATCCAGGCTGTCCCGGACACCCGAAACGATCAGCATCTTCAACAAGCTGGCCGAGACCGCTCAGATTCTTTCTCAGGATCACGAGGCCGCCGCCATCATCCGCGCGCTGGATGGCCGCTTCATCGCCCCCGCGCCCGGCGGCGACCTGATCCGCACCACCGAGATCCTGCCGACGGGGCGCAACCTGCACGGCTTCGACCC
>JAVVFE010000343.1:0-3591 GCA_032251175.1 Thermohalobaculum sp. | reverse complement strand
CCGCCCGATTGCAGGATGCGCACGCTGACCTCGGGCGCGCCGGTGATGCGCAACGCGTCGTAGTCGGGGAAGTTGCCCTGCTCGGCGATGCCACCTGCAAAGGTGATCTCGCCCATCACCGCCGCCGAGAGCCCGAAGAGTGCGCCCGAGGTCATCTGCGCCTCGAGGATCCCGGGATCGAGCGCAGTGCCCGGGTCGCAGGCGACGAAGACCCGCGCGATGCGGATGCCCGCGTCCGTCCGCGCCACCTCGACCACCTCGGCCACCGGCGTGCCGAAGGAGTGGCAGAAGGCGACACCCTGCGCGCGGCCCCCGGGCAGCGGTGTGCCCCAGCCCGACATCTCCGCCACCGCATCGAGCACCGCCGCCGAGGGCGCGTGTTCGGGGCGCGTCAGATCCCGCCGCAGGTCCAGCGGGTCGCGCCCCGCCGCATCGGCCAACTCGTCGAGGAAGCATTCGAGGAAGAAGCTGTTGTGCGAATGCCCGACCGAGCGCCAGTAGCCCACCGGCACCGCGACATCGGCGATATGTCCCGCGACACGGAAGTTGGGGATCGCATAGGGCTGGTCATAGGCCCCTTCCAGCAGCGTCTTGTCGGGGCCGGGCGGCGCGAAACCGGCGATGCGGCGCATCATCTGACGGGTGATCGAGGGCGCGGCGATGCGCGCCTCCAGCCCGGTCACCCGCCCCCCTGCCACCCGCCCGCGCATTCGCGCCAGCGCCGCCGGGCGGTAGACATCGTGGCGCATGTCCTCTTCGCGGGTCCAGGTCACCTGCACGGCGCGACCGGGCAGCGCGGCGGCGACATGCGCCGCGATGACGGCGAAATCGGTCTCCGCCCGCCGCCCGAAGCCGCCGCCGAGAAAGGTGGTGTGCACCGCCACGTCGGCACCCTTCAACCCCAGGGCAGCCGCGCAATGATCGCGCGCCAGAACGGGTGCCTGCGTGCCGCACCAGACATCGAGCCTGCCGCCGTCAAGCCGCGCCGTGGCGTTCATCGGCTCCATGCAGGCGTGGGCGAGGTAAGGCACGGCATAGTCGGCGCTGATCTCGTCGCCGGTCGCATCGGCCATGTCGCCGTCGTCGCGCAGCGTCGCCTTCGGGCGGTCCTCGAAGGCGGCGGCGATGGCCGCGGTCTGCGCGGCGCTGTCGGTGGGGTAGGGGGCCGCGCCCCAGTCCGCCCGTACGGCATCGGCGGCCTGGAAGGCGAGCCAGGTGTTGGAGGCCACCACGGCAAAGCCGGGGCCGAGGTTGACCACCTCGACGACGCCCGGCATGGCGCGCGCAGCCCCCGCGTCGAAGCCGTGCATCGCGCCGCCGAGGCGCGGGTTCATCCGCACCGTGGCGAACAGCATGCCGGGCAGCCGCACGTCGATGCCGAAGGTGGCGGTGCCGGTGACCTTGGCCATCATGTCGGTGCGCGGCAGGGCGCGGCCCAGCAGTTTCCAGTCAGAGGCCGGGCGCAGCGGCGGATCCTCCGGCGGCGCGATGCCCGCCGCCGCCTCGGCGAGATCGGTGTAGGGCAGGCGCGTGCCGTCAGGCGCGATCACCGCGCCCGCCTCGGTGCGCAGGCGCTCTGCCGCCAGCCCCAGCCGCGCCGCCGCCGCCTGCACCAGCACGATGCGCGCCGCCGCCCCGGCGCGGCGCATCTTCTCGAAGCCGTCCACCATGGCGGTGGAGCCGCCGGTGACCTGCAACCCCAGAAGCCGCGCCACCACATCGGTGCTGCCCGCCGCGGCCTGTTGCCAGCGGCTCGCGGCATATTCCTTCCAGGGCATGCCGAGCGCCAGCAGCGGGCCGTTCCAGTAGCTGGCCGAGGCGGGGCCATGCATCACCCGCACATCCTGCCAGTCGAGGTCCAGCTCTTCGGCGACCAGGGCTGCGAGCGTCGTCTGCGTGCCCTGGCCCATCTCGGCGCGCGGCGTGACGATGGTGACGCCCGCGCCGTCGATCACCAGCCAGGGATTGAGCGCGGTCTCGCCCGGGCCGGGCCGCAGCGGGTTCGGCACCGGCTGGCCATCCTTCCAGACGAGGAAGGCCACGCCCCCCGCCACCGCGGCCGAGGTGACCAGGAAGGCGCGGCGGGTCATGCGACCGAGGCGCGACATGGGCCTATTCCCCCGCCATCTCGCGCGCCGCCGTGTGGATGGCGGCGCGGATGCGCCCGTAGGTGCCGCAGCGGCAGAGGTTGCCCGCCATGGCGGCATCGATCTCGGCGTCCGTGGGGACGGGCGTCTCGGCCAGCAGGCTTGCCGCCTGCATGATCTGCCCGGGCTGGCAGTAGCCGCATTGCGCCACCTGATGGGCGATCCAGGCGCGTTGCAGCGGTGCCAGCGCCTCGGGGCGGCCCAGTCCCTCGATGGTGGTCACCGGGCCCCAGACATCGCCGATGGCCAGCGAACAGGCGCGCACCGCCTGACCGTCCACCAGCACGGTGCAGGCCCCGCAGGCGGCCACGCCGCAGCCGAACTTGGTGCCGGTCAGCCCCAGCGCGTCGCGCAGCGCCCAGAGCAGCGGCATCTCGGGCGGCAGATCGAGCGCCTGTTCGGCACCGTTGACGGTAAGGCTGACGACCATGACGGCCCCGCGAAAACTGAACCTGACGGTTCACTTTAACCCCGGAAGATGGCGGCTGCCAAGGCCGGAATTAGATGGGGAATTTTCTGCGCAGACATGCAAGATTGTGATAACATGTTACACGAAGGGGAACGGAATGGATGACGGTCGCACCGCGATATTCTGGGGGCTTGTGGTGCTGTGGGGCGCGCTGTTCGGTGCCGCCTTCCTCGGCGCATGGGCCACTCCGGCGACCGGTGACGGATTCACCCGCGGGCTCAACCGGGTGATGGTGTTCCTCTCGATGCAGGCCGTCGCGGGGGCCGTGGCGGCGGTGGTTCTGGTGACCGGCCGCCGCCTGTTCGAGCCCGGCAGCTTCGGCAGACGGGTGAGCTGGGCACCGGCGGCCAGCGCCGGGCTGCTGGTGCTGGCGCTGGCGCTGCTGCTGCTCTGGGTCACCTTCGCGAACCCCGCGCCGCAGGTGCCGGCCGCGCCCGGTGCGGTCACCCAGCCGGTGCGCTGAGGCGCGGTGCCCTATGCGTCCGACGTGCCAAGCGGCTTGTGCATGCGGAAATTGGTCAGCGCCACGCCGTTGCGGATGACGCTCTGGCGCGATGCGCCGCACCAGCCGTGCCGCTCGAGAAACGGTCGGGCGACCAGGCTTGCCTCGGTGGTCAGCCAGTGCAGGCCGCGCGCGCGCGCCGCCGCCTCCAGCGCCGCGAGCAGGGCGTCGGCGGTGCCCTGCCCGCGCTCTTCCGGCAGCACATAGGCCAGGTCGAGATGGCCATCGTGGCCGAGCGTCATGAAACCCCGAATCGCTGCCTTGCGGATGGCCACCAGGGTGATCCCGTCGCCCAGCCGACTGCCCCAGTCGGGCGGCGGGTCCGGGTCCGGGGCCCAGGCGGCGCGCTCCGCGGTGCTGTAGGCCGCGACCGCGCCCTCGTGCACCGCGCGCCAGAAGACCCGGTGGCAGTCGGCCGCGTCGCCCGGCGCGAAGGCCCGGATGCGCAGCCCCGCGCTCAGGCCTGGCCCCCC
>JAVVFE010000342.1:0-3638 GCA_032251175.1 Thermohalobaculum sp. | reverse complement strand
TCAATCCGCCTTGACGCTCGCGCCGCCTCGATCCCATGTGGTCGGAATCCGCGCTAGCGGACTTTCAGGAACTGAAAAGCCCGCGAATGCGAAAAGTGGACACCACTTTTCCGGATCGAGCGCGCGGCAAAACAAGGATGCAGAGCGTCCACTCCGATTCAGTCGGAATGGAAGATGAGTGAGCGTCAGGGTCGGCAGCCGCTGCGCGCGGGTGGGTCCGGGCGGCGCCCGAGCATCCTACCGCTTGTCGGGGTCGAGGCTGGCGCCGGCGACCCGTGCGAGTTGTTCCTTGCGGCGCACGATCCGGGCCTGTTCGGCCGCGATGTCTTCCTTCGAGGGGGGGCTGACGAGGCCCGCCGAGATGATCAGCTTGGCCGCCTCCTCGATCGTCATGTCGAGCGGGATGACCTCGGCCTTGGGCACGAACAGAAGGAAGCCCGAGGTCGGGTTCGGTGTGGTCGGCAGGAAGACCGACACCATCTCGCGCCCGCCTGAGCGGGCGAGGATCTCGCCCCTGGTGTCGGTCGAGATGAAGGCAATGGCCCACAGGCCCTTGCGCGGGTATTCGATCAGGCAGGCCTGCCGGAACGAGGTCTTGGACTGGCTCAGCACCGTCTCGACGAGCTGCTTGAGCGCGTTGTAGATCGAGCGCACGATCGGCATGCGGTCGACGAAATCCTCGCCCAACCGGATCAGTTGCTTGCCGAACACCTTCTTGGCGAAATAGCCCACCACGGTGGTGAAGATCAGGAACACCACCAGGCCATAGCCGGGGATGTCGGCGTCGATATAGGTGCGCGGGTTGTAGGGGGCGGGCACCAGCGGCAGCACGCGGCTGTCGACGAAGGTGATGAAGGTCCAGGTCAGGTAGAGCGTGACGACGATCGGCACGACCACGATCAGGCCGGTCAGGAAGTTTGCCCTGAGGCGATGGCCGATCGAGACGCGCCGGCGGCGCGCCATCCGTTGCTTGCGCCCGCCATTTCCGTTGGTGTCGGCCATGTCAGCCCCGATCCCCCGAGTTCAGCGCCAAAGACTTAGTGACAAGCCGCCGCCGCCGCAATGGCGGGGTTGCGCGCCTCAGTAGCCGCGGGCGGGATCGGCGACATGGGTGAAGGGCTCGCCGCGCTCGCCGCGGGCGATCTGGCGGACCAGCGCCTCGGACGCGGTCTCGGGGCGGGTGACCGAGGCGATATGCGGCGTCACCGTCACGCGCGGGTGGCTCCAGTAGCGATGCCCGGGGGGCAGGGGCTCGACGTCGAACACATCCATCGTGGCGTGGCTGAGGCGCCCCGCGTCGAGCGCGTCGAGCAGCGCGTCGTGGTCGATCAGCGGGCCGCGTCCGGCGTTGACGAGGCAGGCGCCGGCGGGCAGGAGCGCGAGGCGCCGGGCGTCTATGAGGCGCGTGGTGTCGGGCGTGAGCGGCAGCAGGAGCACGAGGATCTCGGCCGCGCGCAGCGTGCGCGCAAGCCCGTCCTCGCCCGAAAGACAGCGCACCCCCGGCACGCGCTTGTCGGACCGCGACCAGCCGGTCACGCGGAAGTCGTTGGCCGCGAGGCGCGCGGCGCAGGCGGCGCCCAGCGCGCCCAGGCCCAGCACGCCGACATGGCGATCGCGCGCCAGCGGCGGCGCGCCGGCGCCCCATTCGGCAGCGGACCCCGCGCCGATGTGGCGGTCGATGTCGAGGTGATGGCGCAGGACATGGCCGGTGACGTAGTCGAGCATGCCGAGCGTCAGCCCCTCCTCGACCATGCGCACCAGCGGCACGCTGGCGGGCAGCGGCAGGCGCAGAAGCTTTTCGACCCCGGCCCACAGGCTGAGGATCGCCTTGAGGCGCACATAAGGCGCGAAGTCGCGCACCGGCCCGCCGGGCGCGAAGACCAGGTAATCGACCCCGGCCGGATCGGCATCGGCGGGGTCCATGCACAGGATCATCTCGACCCCTTGGGCTTCGGCGGCGCGGGTGATGCAGGTCTCGTAGACCGCGCGCTCGGAGGGCGTGCCCGCATAGACGACGAGAGGGGCCATTGCGCGTTCCTTACTTGCGGTGGATGTGGGCGGACTGGATCAGGCCGAAGGCGATCAGCAGCACCAGCATGGCCGAGCCGCCATAGCTGACCAGGGGCAGCGGCACGCCGACCACCGGCAGCAGACCCATCACCATCGCCATGTTGATCGACCAGAAGAAGAAGAATGTCGCCGCAAGACCGCCGGTGATCAGCGCGCCGAACCGGTCGCGGTTGCGCGCCATCGACACGAAGCAGAAGGCGATCACCAGCACGTAGAGCGCGAGCAGCGAGGCGGAGCCGACGAAGCCGAATTCCTCGCTGAGCGTGGTGAAGATGAAGTCGGTCTGCTTCTCGGGCAGGAAGTTCAGGCGCGACTGGGTGCCCTGCATGAAGCCGCGCCCCGAGAAGCCGCCCGAGCCCATCGCGATCTTGGACTGGGTGATGTGGTAGCCCGCGCCCAGCGGATCCTGCCCGGGGTCGAGGAAGGTCAGGATGCGGCGATACTGATAGTCCTTGAGAAGCTGCCACTCGGTCCCGCGCGAGGCCATCACCGCCCAGACCGTGCCACCCGCAACCGCGGCCGCCGCGCCGAAATACCAGAGCGAGACGCCGGCGAGGAACAACACCACCGCGCCGCTCATGCCGATCAGCAGCGCGGTGCCAAGGTCGGGTTGCCTCAGCACCAACGCCATCGGCAGCAGGATCATCAGGACCGGCGGGATCAGCCACAGCGGGTGGCTGACCAGATCGGCCGACAGCCATGTGTAATAGCGCGCCAGCGCCAGCACGATCGCGATCTTCATCAGTTCGGACGGCTGGAGCTGGATCGGTCCGAGCGCGATCCAGCGGGTCGCGCCCATGCCGGTCTCGCCCGCCACCTCGACCCCGACCAGCAGCGCCAGCGCCACGAGATAGGCGAGGGGCGAGGCCCATCGCCAGAACCGGATGTCGATCAGCGCCACGATCAGCATGATCGCGAGCCCGGCGCCGAACCGGGTCATCTGCCGCCCCGACCAGGGATCGAGGCTACCGCCGGCGACCGAGTAGAGGATCAGGAATCCGACCGAGGCGATCGCGACCAACAGCAGCACCAGCCCCCAGTCGAGCCGCAGCAGCCGCCGGGCGAGCGACAGCCGCCCGGCGCTGGCGGCGGCGCGGGATTCCGAGACCGACCTCATGTCGGCACCCGCGACTCGGGCGGCGGTGCGGCGGGCTCGGCCGGCGCGCGCACCGGGCGCTGGTCGGGCGGATAGGCCGACAGCGGCGGCTCGGGGCCATAGAGCGCGTGCATCATCACGTCGCGCGCCACGGGTGCTGCCACCGCCGAGCCGCCGCCGCCATGTTCGACGATCACCGCGACCGCGTATTTCGGCTGGTCCGCCGGCGCGTAGGCCACGAACAGCGCATGGTCGCGCCGCGCCCAGGGCAGGTCCTCGTTGCGGGTGACGCCGCGCGCGCGTTCGGCGGGCGTGATGTTGCGCACCTGGCTGGTGCCGGTCTTGCCGGCCATGAGCGCCGCCTCGTCGGCGATGCGCGAGCGGCGCGCCGTGCCGCGCTGGCCGTTGACGACCGCGTGCATCCCCTCGCGCACCACGCGCACCTGCGCCTCGGTGAGGCCGAGGGAGGCGG
>JAVVFE010000341.1:0-3660 GCA_032251175.1 Thermohalobaculum sp. | reverse complement strand
AACTGGCCCGAATAGGGCTCGTTGTCGCCGACGCACAGATCGCCCTCGGCCTCCAGCCGCCGGATCAGGGGCCCGGCCAGCCGCGCGTCGCGGTCCCACAGCACGCCGACCTGCCAGGGCCGCGGCGGGCGCCCCTTGAACTGCGGCGTGAAGGAATGGATCGCCACCAGCACCGGCAGGCGCCCGGCCTCCAGCACCTCGTCGATCGCAAGCCCGATGGCGTCGTGATAGGGCCGGTGATAGGCCACCAGCCGCCGCTCGACCTCGGCCCCGTCGACATGGCGGTTGGCCGGGACGATCGAGCCGTCATACAGCTTCATCACCAGCGTGGGGTCGTCCTCGCCGCGGTTGGGGTCGATCACCAGCCGCGAATAGGTCGACAGGACCGCCCCCGCCCCCAGCCGAGCCGCCAGCCCCAGCGTCACGCCCCGCGCGCCCACGTCGAACGCGATGTGGCGGCCCATGTCCTCGGCCGGCAAGCCCAGATCGCCGATCTCGGGCGGCACGGCGTTGCGGGCATGGTCGCACAGCAGGATCAGGTCGGTCATCGCCTGCGGGCCCGATCCGGGCGAGACATGCTCGACGGGGACGAAGATGCTCATCCGATTCCCTGAAACTGCACCCGGTCGCTGGCCGTGCGGGCGCCGGACCCTACCCTTGCCGGGCGGGCCGACACAAGCACGTCGCGTCCCGGTCACGCAGGCGTCGCGGTGGTATACCAGAACGCAACAATCTTGCCGCCGCCTGCCTTGCATTGCGCCCCGCGCGCCCCGATGATCCCCGCCGCACCCGCCGACAACGCCGAGAGGACCGATGCGCCGCCAGAGAAACGTGAAGATCGTCGCGACCGTGGGCCCCGCCTCGTCCAGCCGCGAGATGCTGCGGCGCCTGTTCCAGGCCGGGGTCGACGTGTTCCGCCTGAACATGAGCCACGGCACCCAGGACGAGCAGGCCGAGCGCGTCCGCCTGATCCGCGAGATCGAGCACGAGTTCGAGCGCCCGATCGGCATCCTCGCCGACCTCCAGGGCCCCAAGCTGCGCGTCGGCCGCTTCCGCGACGGCCCGGTGACGCTCGAGGTCGGCCAGCCGTTCCGCTTCGACCTCGACGAGGCGCCGGGCGACGGCGCCCGCGTCCAGCTCCCCCACCCCGAGATCTTCGCGGCCCTCGAACCCGGCGCGACGCTGCTGGTCAACGACGGCAAGATCCGCCTGCGCGTGCGCGCCTGCGACACCGAGAGCGCCGATTGCGAGGTGCTGGTCGGCGGCGAGATCTCGAACAACAAGGGCGTCAACGTCCCCGACGTGGTGCTGCCGCTGGCGGCGCTGACCGCCAAGGACCGCTCCGACCTCGAATTCGCGCTCGGCCAGGGCGTCGACTGGCTCGCGCTCAGCTTCGTGCAGCGCCCCGAGGACGTGCTCGAGGCGCGCGAGCTGATCGGCGATCGCAAGGTCGCGGTCATGGTCAAGGTCGAGAAGCCCGCCGCCGTCCAGCGGTTCCAGGAAATCCTCGCGGTGGCCGACGGCATCATGGTCGCGCGCGGCGATCTGGGCGTCGAGATGGACGTCGCCGAGCTGCCGCCGATCCAGAAGCGCATGATCCGCGAGTGCCGCAAGGCCGCCAAGCCGGTGATCGTCGCCACCCAGATGCTCGAGAGCATGATCACCAGCCCGGTGCCCACCCGCGCCGAGGTCTCCGACGTCGCCACCGCGATCTACGAGGGCGCCGACGCGGTCATGCTCTCGGCCGAATCGGCCGCCGGCCAGTTCCCGGTCGAGGCGGTGTCGATGATGGACCGCATCGCCATCCGCGTCGAAGGCGAGGAGCTGCACCGCCAGATCATCACCGCCGCCCGCTCGATCGAGCGCACCACCGTGGCCGACGCCATCACGTCCGCCGCCCGCGAGGTGGCCGAGGCGACCAAGGTCAAGGCGATCTGCTGCTTCACCCATTCCGGCGCCACCGCCATCCTCGCCGCGCGCGAGCGCCCGGCGGTGCCGATCCTCGCGCTCACCCCGATCCGCGAGACCGCGCGCCGCCTCAGCCTGGTCTGGGGCCTGCACTGCGTGATCTCCGAGCCGGTCGACCGCTTCAAGCTTGCCGTCGTCAGCGCCGTGCGCGCGGTGCGGCGCGACAACTTCGCCGGCCCCGACGACCGCATCGTGGTCACCGCGGGGGTGCCCTTCAACGTGCCGGGCTCGACCAACATCCTGCGCGTGGCGCCCTGCGACGAGAAGCAGATCTACGAGGGCAGCGCCGAATACTGAGGCCCCCCCGCCCCTTGCCTTCCCCCGGGGGCGCCTGTATAGAACCCGCTCGCTACGCTTTCGACGGGGCTGCCGGCCGGTATGGGCTGCCGCGCTGCCCCATGACACGTCAGACATGACAGGAGACGAAAATGCCCAAGATGAAGACCAAGTCGGGCGCCAAGAAGCGCTTCAAGGTCACGGCCTCCGGGCGCATCAAGTCGGCCCAGGCCGGCAAGCGCCACGGCATGATCAAGCGCACCCCCAAGTTCATTCGCAACGCGCGCGGAACCACGGTTCTCTCGCCCCAGGACGAGAAGATCGTGAAACAGTTCCTGCCGTATGCCGGCTGAGGGGAGACCTGACAGATGTCCCGAGTGAAATCCGGCACCGTCACGCATCGGCGCCACAAGAAGATCCTCGACGCGGCCAAGGGCCATTACGGCGCCCGCTCGCGCAGCTTCAAGACCGCCAAGCAGTCGGTCGAGAAGGCGATGCAGTACCAGACGCGGGACCGCAAGCGCCGCAAGCGCACCTTCCGCGCGCTGTGGATCCAGCGCATCAACGCCGCCGTCCGCGCGCATGACGAGAGCCTGAACTACTCGACCTTCATCAACGGCCTCGCCAAGTCCGGGGTCGAGGTCGACCGCAAGGTGCTCGCCGACCTCGCCGTGCACGAGCCCGCTGCATTCGTCGCCATCGTCGAGAAGGCCAAGGCCGCGCTCGCCACGGCGGCCTGAGAGAGGACAGGGAAATGAAGGTCAAGAACTCGCTGCGCTCCCTCAAGAGCCGCCACCGCGACTGCCGCGTCGTCCGCCGCAAGGGCCGCGTCTACGTCATCAACAAGACCCAGCGCCGGTACAAGGCCCGCCAGGGGTGAAATCGGCCGGGCGCGCTGGGGCGCGCCGGGGGGAGATAGGAACGCCGCTCCGGGGACGGGGCGGCGTTTTTTGTTGGGGGGATACCGCCATACAGTCTGGCTCGGGAGTTTTAACGAATGGCAATCCCCAGCAAGTCAATCGGATGGCTTGACGCCCTAGATTCCAAACCGATCGCGCGTCAGAGCGATAAAGTTGCGCACCGTATCGCGCCCCTTGCTCTCCTCAGCTTTGAGCAGCCCTTCCACGAGATGCCGCGTCCGGTGCGCATGCTCAAGGTCATTGAGCCCGTAGGCGATGCCGTAGCGCGCCAACTCATGCGCTTGCACCCAGGATTCACGCGAAGGGAATAAGCTCGGAATTACAACACTAAGGCATCCGCACAGCGCAGCATATTGCGAGTACATGGTTGCTTCATCGTATGAATAGAAAACATCGCTTCGATTAAAAACATCGTTTATTTCCTCATGATTCATTCCGTCTACGCAAACCGCATCGGGAGCCTCCGTCTCTGTAATTCGTTGTTTTCGCTCCCCCT